>JAEKFU010000372.1 GCA_016522385.1 Pseudomonadota bacterium | reverse complement strand
CGGTACGTTCGTTGACGGCGCAGATTCAGTTGACGCAATTGTTCGCGCTCTGGAGCGTGACGGACTGTTGCGCACCTTGGCTGAGCCGACACTAACGGCAATTTCCGGCGAAAGCGCCAAGTTCCTGGCCGGTGGCGAGTTTCCGGTGCCAATCGGCACCGAGGACGATAGCAATCGGATCTCGATCGAGTTCAAACCGTTCGGTGTCGGCCTTGGCTTTACGCCCGTTGTCTTGTCTGAGGGACGGATCTCCCTGCGCATTTCAACTGAAGTCAGCGAAACAACGAATGAAAATTCCATCGTTGTCGGTGCACTTAATATTCCAGGCCTGCAAGTCCGCAGGGCGGAAACAACCGTCGAACTGCCAAGCGGCGGCTCGATGATTATGGCCGGGCTGATCCAGGAAGACGTCAAGCAGGCGTTGAACGGCATCCCAGGCGTCAAGAACCTGCCAGTCTTAGGCATGTTGTTCCGGTCGCGTGATTTTCAGGCGAGTCAGACCGAGCTGATCGTTATGGTCACACCGTTCGTTGTCAATGCGGTGAACGAGAATCAGTTGGCCTCGCCAATAGATCGGTTCAATACGGCGACTGACCGCCAAACCATTCTGTTCGGCCGTTTGAACAAGGTCTACGGCGTTGCCGGTGATCGCCCTAAAGGCACATATCACGGCAATGTCGGCTTTATCGTTGAGTAAGTGTGTGCGGAGGACACCAGTGATGACAACCCAATTCAAACCATCGCCCACACTGATGAAAGCCATCGGTGGTGTGGCAATCGCAATCGCCATGTCGGGTTGCGCGGGCATCAACGGAGAAATAGACGACGTCTATCACCCGGCGACCTTCTACGAGCAGCACCCGATCACCGTCACCAAGGGCCAGGTTAAGATGCAGGTACCGTCGCATTCGTCGCGCATGAGTTCTGCACATGAGGATGCCGTGATCCGTTTTGCCCAGCAGGCCAAGGATCACGATGCCGGGACCGTGCATATCAAACGGCCCGCCGGCAGCGTCTCGGCCGATGTTGTGGCAGGTCGCGTAACCCAACTGATTGCCAGTCAGGGGATATCGACCGCGGCAATGAAACATACGACATATGGCGGCCATGGTCCGGTCGTTGTGTCCTATAGCCGGCATTTCGCATCGACCAACGAGTGTGGCGACTGGTCAGAAAGCTTAACTGACAACAGTCAGAACACTCTGCCGCCGAATTTCGGCTGCGCACGTCAGCACAACATTGCGGCAATGGTTGCGAACCCGAAGGATCTCGTGCAACCGCGCACGTCGACACCGCCTGATGCGCCGCGCCGCTCGCAGGTCCTGACCGACTATCGCACACCGAAAAACACCGCCACCTCGACGGACGGCAGCGACAAAGTCGAAGTCAGCGACGCGATTAAGTGAACTTGATTGGGAAGTGAAACGAACATGACAAACGAGGCAGCCATGGAACAGGTCCAGCAAACAGCCGCCCCGCAAGAGCCGGTTGTCGCCTTGATCCCAAGGATCAATATTGCCGCGTTCTGCGATGATCAAACAACCGCACAGGCCATGCAGAACGTTGGCGCTGACCGGCGCATGGTGCAGGCCCACATGGAAGTGCAGCTCGGTGGAATACCGGCCGCCATCCAGGCCTATACCAACACCAAGACACCCGACGTGTTGATTATCGAATCGACTAAGCAGCGAGATGGTTTGCTGAGCGATCTCGGTCATCTGGCGCATGTCTGCGATCCTTCGAGCAAGGTGATCGTCGTCGGCCATGTCAACGATGTTCTGCTCTACCGCTCGCTGATGAGCGAGGGGATCAGTGAGTACATAGTTGCGCCTGTTCATCAGCTTCAGATGATCGAATGCATCAGCTCTTTGTACGCCGATCCAGATGCCTCGCCGGTCGGTAAGGTACTGGCGTTTGTCGGTACAAAGGGTGGTGTCGGATCGAGTACAATCGCCCACAATATCGGCTGGCTGTTCTCAAAGAACTACGCGACCGACACGGTCATTACCGACCTTGACATGGCATTTGGAACCGCTGGCTTGAACTTCAATCAGGAGGGCGGCCAGGGAATTGCCGAAGCGCTCAGCTCCCTTGATCGCGTCGATCAGAATCTGCTGAACCGTCTGTTGACCAAATACGATGACCGTCTGAGCCTGTTGATCGCGCCGGGTTCGATCGACCGCGAGGTGGAAATAGAGGCCGAAGCTCTGGACACGATTTTGAATGTCGTGCGCGCCAATGTGCCGTGCGTTATCGTCGATGTGCCCAACATCTGGACCCCTTGGACGAAGAACGTCTTGGTCCAGGCCGACGAAGTCATTATCACTGCAACGCCTGAGCTGGCCTCTTTGCGTAACGCCAAGAATCTCATCGATATGCTCAAGGCGGCCCGTCCGAACGATGACCCGCCACGCTTGATCATGAACCAGGTCGGCGTCACCAAACGGCCGGAGATCCCGGTTGCCGAGTTCTCCAAGGCGCTGGGAATCGAACCGACAACGGTCATCGCTTTCGACCCGCAGACATTCGGCACAGCGTCCAGCAATGGTCAGATGGTGCCCGAAGTGGCGGCAAAATCTGAAGCCGCGCAGAACCTTGTCGCTCTGTCTCAGATATTGCAGGGCCAGGAAGCCCCGCCCAAGCAAGGTGCGCTGGGATCCTTGAAGAGCAAACTCGCCACGTTGAGGAAAAAATAAATGTTTGGCAAACGCGGTGAAGCCCAGCCCCCCAGCCCGGAACAGGCCCCTGTACCTGCCGAGCAGCCCGCCGCCGCACCGGCGGCGGCAGTAGCTGAGCCGGGCGAGATTCCCAATATTGACATACCGACTGAGGCTGCCATGGTGCCGGCAGCACCGGAACCGCTCGAGGCCGAAGCAGCACCGGCGACGCCACCGCCGGCGGCCGATCCGACTGTGCAACCAGAGCCGGCAGCTGCCGAACCCGCACGTCAGCAATCCAAGGCTTCGTCGCGCAAGTCGGACAGCTACTATGACATTAAGTCGACGATATTCAACGCCTTGATCGACGCCATCGATCTGACCCAGCTTGGCCAGCTCGACAGAGACAGCGCCCGCGACGAGATCCGTGACATCGTCAATGAGATTATCGCGCTCAAAGATGTTGCCATGTCGATCGCCGAGCAGGAAGAACTGCTCGAGGACATCTGCAACGATGTCTTGGGGTACGGTCCTCTGGAACCGCTGCTCGCCCGCGATGACATTGCCGATATTATGGTGAACGGCGCCAATACGACCTACATCGAGGTCGACGGCCAGATGGAAGAGACCAACATCCGTTTTCGCGACAATGCCCAGCTCCTCAACATCTGCCAGCGGATTGTAAGTCAGATTGGCCGCCGTGTTGCTGAAGCCAGCCCGATATGCGACGCGCGTTTGCCCGACGGCTCACGTGTCAACGTGATTGCGCCTCCCTTGGCGATCGATGGCGCCGCCCTGACCATTCGTAAGTTTAAGAAGGATCGGCTGAAAATGACCGATCTGGTGGACTTCAAGTCGATCACGCCAGAAGGCGCCACCATCTTGAACATCGTTGGCCGGGTGCGCTGCAACACGCTGATCTCCGGCGGTACCGGTTCGGGTAAGACCACTTTGCTCAACTGTATGACTGCGTCTGTTGATGAAGAAGAGCGCGTCATCACGTGTGAGGATGCCGCTGAGCTGCAACTGCAGCAGCCTCACGTCGTCCGTCTGGAAACCCGGCCGCCGAACCTTGAAGGCGAGGGCGAAATCACCATGCGTGATTTGGTCAAGAACTGCCTGCGTATGCGCCCTGAGCGGATTATCGTCGGCGAGGTGCGCGGACCGGAAGCCTTT
Source organism: Pseudomonadota bacterium (assembly GCA_016522385.1). Classification (GTDB taxonomy): domain Bacteria; phylum Pseudomonadota; class Alphaproteobacteria; order Rhizobiales; family Aestuariivirgaceae; genus JABDJG01. The sequence goes on along the minus strand of JAEKFU010000372.1, from coordinate 17,049 downwards.
GACCTTCTCCAGGCCATGAACACCGGTCATGACGGTTCGATGGGCACGGTTCACGCCAACAGCCCGCGTGAAGCTTTGTCCCGACTTGAATCGATGATCACCATGGGTGGCTTTGCACTGCCGTCCAAAACGATCAAAGAGATGATAGTCGGCTCGATTGATGTCATCGTCCAGGCGGCTCGCCTGCGTGATGGTTCTCGTCGTATTACCCACGTGACCGAAGTGGTTGGCATGGAAGGCGATGTCATCATCACCCAGGACCTGTTCCTTTATGATGTCGTCGGAGAAGACAAGGACGGCAAGATCATCGGACAGCATCGCTCCACCGGTATCGCACGGCCGCATTTTTGGGATCGTGCGCGCTACTATGGTGAGGAAAAACGCCTGGCCGATGCACTGGAAGCCGCCGAAGCCCGCAATGATGAATTTGCCGACCAGTCGTAGGCCGCGTCACACCGAGGGTTAGTTCATGGAGTTATCTGAAGAAGTCGTCCAACTGGGCATTATCGCCTTTATTGCGCTGAGTGTCGGTGGTCTGGCTCTGGCTCTGCTGTATCCGTACCTGACTGGATCTGCCAGCGCGGCCAGGCGCGTCGAGGCCGTTTCCAGCACGTCCAAAGGCAAGTCGGTCAGAGGTCTCAAAGCAAGACTTCAGCAAGATGCCAAGGACGGCCGTCGCCGGCAGATCCAGGACAGTCTGAAAGAACTCGAAGAACGGGAAAAGCAGCGCAAAAAAAAGATGACGCTGCGCACGCAGCTTCTGCAGGCCGGACTCGACATATCCGTCCGCAATTTCTGGATTGCTTCCGTCATCCTCGGCGTCATTCTGGCTGTCGCGACATTTGTTGCCGGAGCGCCACCGTTTGTCGCCCCAGTGGCTGGACTTGTAGGTTTGTTTGGTTTGCCGCGCTGGCTACTGTCGATGTTGCGCAAGCGCCGCCAGGAGATCTTCCTTGATGACTTTGCCGATGCCATTGACGTAATGGTGCGTGGCCTGAAAGCCGGCCTGCCGGTCAACGACGCCATGAAGGTGATTGCCTCAGAGTCCGGCCCGCCCGTTGGTCCAGAATTCAGCGAGGTTGTTGAAGGTCAGCGGGTTGGCATAACCATCGGGCAGGGCATTGAGCGCATGTACGAGCGTATGCCGCTTGCCGAAGTGAACTTCTTGGCAATTGTCATGGCCATTCAAGCCAAGACCGGCGGTAACCTGGCCGAAGCACTGTCCAACTTGTCTGTCGTGTTGCGTGACCGCAAGAAGATGAAAGCCAAGATCAAGGCCGTGTCGCAGGAGGCCAAGGCTTCGGCATCGATTATCGGTTCCCTGCCATTCGTTATCTGCGGCGGAATGACCGTGCTCAATCCGGAACATCTCAACCCGCTATGGCAGACCACTGCTGGGAATCTAACTGTGGTCGCTGCCTTCTTATGGATGGGAACCGGCGTGCTGGTCATGCGCAAGATGATCAACTTCGATATTTGATGGCACAGGGCTAGAATTCCAATGATGGAACAAATCGCTGCAATCCTGGAAATTCAGAACGCAATCACGCTGCTGGTTGGGCTTTCGGCGTTCGCAACCGTTCTGACGATTGCTGCACCGCTGTTCCAGACCGACAAACTGCGTTCTCGCATGAAGAATGTTGGCACCGAACGAGAACGCCTGCGCGCCCAGCAAAAGGCTGCTTTGGGAGCGGCCCAAGATGCCAAGTTACGAGAAAAACCCAAGGGCACGCTATCCCAGATCGTGGAAGCACTGAACCTGCGCGAGTTGTTTGCCGCCGAAAACTCCCGCAGCAGGCTGCGCCAGGCAGGTTACAGAAGCGAGAAGCACCTGGTGACGTTTCTGGTCGCTCGGCTGGCATCACCGGTCGTCCTCGGTACCATCGTGTTTATATATTCATCGACCGTGTTTGCCGATCGCATCCCTGACTCCATGCGCCTGATTGTACCGCTAATTGGCGCCATTGCCGGCTTTTATCTGCCAAATATGTTCCTGACCAACAAGATCCAGCGTCGTCAGCAATCCATCAAGGGTGCCTGGTCCGATGCCCTCGATCTGCTGCTTATCTGTGTTGAATCAGGCATGTCGATCGAGGCCGCCATTGGCCGCGTATCAGGTGAAATTGGTGCCACCTCGGTGCCGCTTGCCGAGGAACTCACCCTGACCAATGCCGAATTGTCTTTCCTTGGTGATCGGCGTAAGGCTTTCGTCAACCTTGGCGACCGCACAGGTCTTCCCACCGTTAAATCGGTGGTGACCAGCCTTGTTCAGTCCGAACGTTACGGTACGCCATTGGGCACGGCCTTGCGCGTGCTGGCGCAGGAAAATCGTGATGCCCGCATGCAGGAAGCTGAAAAGAAGGCCGCTGCCTTGCCGCCGAAGCTCACTGTCCCGATGGTCATGTTCTTCCTGCCGGTGATCTTCATGGTCCTGCTCGGCCCATCTATCATCCTGGTACTTGATGCAAAATAGGCGGCCCGCGGCGAGCTTGTGAAGGAGTCGCCATCACCGCTATTGCCAAGCCTCTTCACCTGGATTTGTCCGGGAGAGTGTCTAAAGCGTTTCATGTTGATTTGGAGCCATTCTGACGGAACGATTTTCCGGCAAGGTCAAGTATTGGTCCGCAGGCCGTGTTTGGATACTGCTAAGAGCAATGCGCCGGATTTGCCCGAAAAACGCCCGACCCGAAGGGCTTGTCCCGCGGTGGGCTGCAGAATCAACTCCAAATCAACATGAAACGATCTCGGGCCAGAAACTGACGTTGTCTTTCCTGATCAGATATCTTGGGATTCGCTCAACCCATGTTGAAGGGGTCAGCCTGAAGTTGGCTGTGCCTTGCCGGTCTGCAGTTTTTGCCAGGTGTTTGACTGCGCCAGCATCTTCTTGAGAAAGGCCAGATTCGCCTCAACTGCCTCTGGCGGCAGGTCGCGGCTGGCGATATCGCGTGCTTCATCGAAGCGACCTTGCAGACCAACCGACAACGCCAGGTTCTGGCGAATGCGTGGCTGCTTGCTCGAAGCCGGCATGGCGTCGAGCTTCTTGAACATTTCTTCGGCCTTTGAGAGATTGCCTTCGAGCAAGTGCGACATGGCCATATTGTTGATGATCGATATCTCGCCAGGACGCGAATTTAGGGCGGACTCATAATAGCCGCGCGCCTCGGAATGCTTACCCTGTTGGTCAAGCGCTGATCCGAGTGCCGAATAAGCCTTCCAATCGGCCTTGCCGGCCTTGACAACACGCGCCAAGACGGCCTGGCCGCGCGCGTTTTGTCCGGCCATAATCAGCTCTTTGCCATAAAGTGTCTGCAGCGTGGCGTCGTCCGGATGTAGTTTTGACAGTTCATCGAGAACCTGCAGTTGGTCCTTGGTTTGCCCAAGCGCTTTCAGTCGTGCGGCATATTGTCGTCCGAGGTGAACATCGCGCTTATCGGCCCGCCAACGTTTTCCGATTTCAGCGGTTTCCTTGATCGACACTTCGCCAAGTGAAGCCGTCGACAGATCACCAGTGGAGCTGTCGGACAGAGACGCCGTCTGGCAGGCCGACAGTGACGCTGTAGTCAAGGCGATTAGACTGAAACGTGTAACCTGGTGCAGCAGCCGTCGTTTTTTGGAGTCAACCTGAAGGACTTTCATCAACACATTCCCCTGCCAGCGCGCCACGGGCTGGCTTATTTCGCTGTCAGTGCGATCATCACGCACACTCCTCAATAAACCATTAACCATATTCCACAATTTTGCCTCATCGCAGCCTCGCTTGCGGTCAATGAAGGGCGTGTTAGATTGCCGGAACATCCTGCTGTCTCAATTTCTCCCGGATCCCGCCCTATGCCACAGACCGACAGGTTCTTGCTGACCACTCGACAGGCCGCAAAGGCAGCGCCGATCAATGTTGTATCGAGCACGCAGTGTGACGAGTATTTCAAGCGCTTGCCGGCTGAACAACGCAATTGGGCAAAGGCACAAGGCTTCACCGGCCGGGCTGACAGCTTTGTCGTGTTGCCCGACACTGACGGCAAGATCGCCTCGGTGATTTATGGGGCTGGGAGCGATCCGGACAAGCTTGATCCATTTGCACTCGGTGCGCTGTCATCCAAGCTACCCGCTGGCGTCTATGCCCTGTCGGGTTGTCCCGCCGATCCGCATCTTGTGGCATTGGGCTGGTTATTGGATGCTTACCGCTTTGATCGCTATCACGAAGTGAGTGCACCGGCAGCCATCTTGGCCTGTCCGCAAGGTGTCAACCGCGCGGATGTTTTGCGGATTGCCGACGCTGTCAGACTGACCCGGGATTTGATCAACACGCCGACCTCGGACATGGGCCCGGCTGAACTGGAAAACGCGGCCCGCAATCTGGCCCGCGACCACAAGGCGAAAATAAAAGTCGTCACCGGCAAAATACTGCAACGCGATTTTCCGATGATCCATGCCGTCGGACGGGCCAGCGCCTCGCCGCCACGGTTGATTGATCTTTCCTGGGGCCATGCCCGCGGCAAACGGGTAACCTTGGTGGGCAAGGGTGTGTGCTTCGACACCGGCGGGCTCGATATCAAACCGTCCGCCAGCATGCTGTTGATGAAAAAAGATATGGCAGGCGCGGCGAATGTGCTCGGACTGGCCGACATTGTCATGTCGGCTGGATTGCCGGTCCGGCTGCGCGTGTTGATTCCAGCGGTCGAGAATTCGATCTCGGGCAACGCCTTTAGGCCTGGTGACATCTTGCGCAGCCGCAAGGGCCTCTCTGTGGAAGTCGGCAACACCGACGCCGAAGGCCGTCTTGTGTTGGCCGATGCATTGTCGCTGGCCGATCAGGAAAAACCAGAACTGTTGATCGACATGGCAACGCTCACCGGCGCCGCCCGTGTTGCACTGGGTCCTGACCTGCCCCCCTTTTATTGCGATGATGACGAGCTTGCCGATGAAATTACAGCCCATGCGTGTCTAGCGCGCGATCCATTGTGGCGTCTGCCGTTTTGGGACGGCTATGAGACCATGCTCGACAGTAAGGTCGCCGACGTCAACAATGTCGGCGGTGGTTTCGCAGGTTCGGTCACTGCGGGACTGTTCTTGCGCCGTTTTGTTGGCGCCGCCGCCAACTATGTGCATATGGACATCTATGGCTGGACGCCGACGGCCAAACCGGGCAAGCCGTACGGCGGCGAAGCACAAGGCATCCGCACCCTCTATTCGTTATTGCGACAGCGTTACGCCTGACAGATCTCTTGCCAGCACTGGTCGTTCGCGCTTAAATGATACGCAGCCGAAACGATTCAGTCGGCGCTGGAAATTGATGCTAAGATCAGCTGCCAATGGCCCTTGAACTCAACACTGCGCAAGCCTTGACGCTTTGGCAGAAAGCCAACCTGCATCTTGTTCGTGATGATGACCCCGATCTGTCAATGCGCCAGATGTCGATCTTGCTGACAGTCTATCTCGAAGCGCCGCCGCATACTGTGCGCGGACTGGCAGCACGTCTCAATGTCGCCAAGCCGGTCATTACCCGTGCGCTTGATTCGATGGGACGCTACAACCTGCTGTCGCGCCGTCGCGATGAAAAAGACAAGCGAAATGTCCTTATCCAACGCACCGTCGAGGGGGCTTTATTCATTGAACGACTGGCGGACACTATCGTTGAGCTTGCCAGGAAGCAGGAGCACATCTAGATGGCCCTTGATCCACGCCTGCACGCTTACCGGCCCGACATCGCCGATGCCGGTCTTGAAGGTTTGGTTGAAGCCAATCGGTTCGTTGCGGGCGAGGTTCGCCAGGTCGTTGCGCCGCTCGCGGGGGTCTATGCCGAACCGCGCAGCGATGCTCAGTGTACCAGCCAGGTGTTGATGGGCGAACGCGTGAAGGTGTTTGAAGATCGTGAAGGATGGGCCTGGGGACAGCTATTACAGGACGGCTATGTTGGCTATGTGCCGAGCGATGCGCTGGCCGCTCGACTCAGCGAGCCGACCCACAGGGTGGCCGTCCTGTCAAGCTACCTCTACACTGCGCCGGCAATCAAGACCCAGCCGGCAATCGCCGTCTATCTGAACTCAAGGGTCACAGTCACCGAAATCGATGGCGATTTTGCCCAGCTCTGTGATGGCCGCTTTGTCTGGTCCCGGCACTTGCGTTTGCTTGGCGACACGGCCGACGACCCGACCTCAATTGCTGAACGCTTCGAACATGTGCCTTATCTGTGGGGTGGCAAGTCCCAGGCCGGTGTCGACTGCTCAGGACTCGTGCAGGTGAGCTATGAAGCCGCCGGCCGCGAGTGTCCACGTGACAGTGACATGATGCAACAAAACCTCGGCGAGCCGCTGCTCATCAACGATCTTTCCGGTCTGGAGCGCGGCGACTTGGTGTTTTGGAAGGGCCACGTAGGCATAATGCTCGATGCTGAACGGATCATTCATGCCAATGGTTATCATATGACCACGGTGATCGAGCCATTGCGCGAAGCGGTCAAGCGCATTGGTGCCATGTTTGGACAAATCACCGGGTTACGCCGTCCGTGAACAAACAGGACGGTTTCAACAATCAAGGTCATATCGACGAAAGCGGGGATCCAGGGGCAGCAAGCTCCGCACTACCAAATTGCCCTGGATTCCGGCTTCCGCCGGAATGACAATTTGCGATGGTGCGCCTCAGAGGTGTTCCAAACTTGAAACGCAGACAGCTTCATTGCCTGACGACACCAGCCGGCGCAATGGCATGATCGAGCGCGGCGGCCAGAAGTGCCTTGGTATAGTCGGTTTGGGGACGTTCGAAGATCTGTTCGGCCGGCCCTTGCTCCACCGCCAGGCCGTTGCGCATCACCACCACATCATTGGCCAGCGCCCGCACCACTTTCAGGTCATGGCTGATGAATAGATAGGCTAGATCATGTCGCGACTGCAGATCACGCAGAAGGTCGACGATCTGTGCCTGCACCGACATATCAAGTGCGCTTGTCGGTTCATCCAGCATTACAAATTTGGGCTCCAGCACCATGGCCCGGGCAATTGCGATGCGCTGGCGCTGGCCGCCTGAGAATTCATGTGGATAGCGCTCCATAACGGAAGGATCGATGCCAACCTCCTCCAGCGTTTGCGCCACCTTTTCGGTCCGTGCACTATCGCTCATGCCGGGGTTTTGGATCAGCATGCCCTCTTCCACGATCTGTAGAATCGACATGCGCGGTGACAGCGACCCGTACGGGTCCTGAAAGACGATCTGCAGCTCCTTGCGCAACGGCCGCATCGCCCGGGCATCGAAACCGTTGATTTCCGATCCGAGATAGGCAATGCGTCCTTCAGACTGCACCAGGCGCATCAGCGCAAGGCCAAGCGTCGTCTTGCCGGAGCCGGACTCGCCGACCACGCCAAGCGTCTGTCCGGCCCGCACGGCCACATCGACACCATCGACCGCTTTAATATGCCCAATCGTCCGGCGGAAGAACCCGCGTTTGATCGGAAACCAAACCTTCAGTGCATCGGCTTGGATCACCGTTTGCTGCGAGTGATCCGCATGCGGCGGCGCGCCCTTGGGCTCGGCTTCGAGCAGCTGAACCGTGTAAGGGTGTTTGGGCGATGTAAAAATGTCGTGCACGGTCCCGCGCTCGACGATCTCGCCCTCACGCATCACGCATACCCGATCGGCAAAGTGGCGCACAATGCCAAGATCGTGCGTGATCATCAGGATTGCCATGCCGAGTTCGGCTTGCAGGTCCTTCAACAGTTTGAGAATCTGCGCCTGCACTGTCACATCTAGTGCCGTCGTCGGCTCATCAGCGATAAGCAAATCGGGGTCGTTTGCCAATGCCATGGCGATCATCACGCGCTGACGCTGCCCGCCGGACAACTGGTGTGGATAGCTGTGCAGGCGGTCTTCCGGCTCACGGATGCCGACTTTAGTGAGAAGCTCTATAGTCCGCTCCCGGGCCGCTGCTTCGCTCTTGCCCTGGTGCAATTCGAGGATTTCACCGATCTGCTGCTCAACCGTATGCAGCGGATTGAGCGAAGTCATTGGTTCCTGGAAAATCATTGTGATGTCGTTACCACGCACCCGACGCAGGTCGTTTTCATCACTATCCAGCAGCTCCTCGCCGCGGAATCGTACCGACCCGGACGGATGATTTGCCGCCGGATAGGGCAGCAGCTTGAGGATCGACAGAGCCGTCACAGACTTGCCCGATCCAGATTCGCCGACCAATGCCAGCGTTTCGCCTCGAGAGATCGTTAGGTCAACATCACGCACCGCATGTGTCACCGTGCCGGCCTGGCGGAAGTCGACCGACAGGTCCGCGATCTCCAGCAATGTGTTTTGGCCGGTGGTCATGCGAATGTCTTTCTTGGATCAAACGCATCGCGCACCGCTTCGCCGATGAATACCAGAAGGCTTAACATGACCGAGACCACGGCAAAGGCCGTTAGGCCGAGCCACGGCGCCTGCAGGTTCGCCTTGCCCTGAGCCAGTAGCTCGCCAAGCGAAGGCGAACCAGGTGGCAGACCGAAGCCGAGAAAGTCCAGTGCCGTGAGCGTTGTGATCGAGCCGGAGACGATAAACGGCATGAACGTTATGGTTGCCACCATGGCATTCGGCAAGAGGTGCTTGAACATAATCTTGCGGTCGGACAACCCCAGCGCCCGCGCCGCGCGGACATACTCGAAATTGCGTCCACGTAGGAATTCGGCCCGCACCACGCCGACCAGTGCGGTCCACGAGAACAGCAGCAGGATACCCAGCAGCAGCCAGAATGATGGTGTGATGAAAGCGGCCAGGATGATCAGCAGATACAGCGTCGGGATTGATGTCCAGATCTCGATGAAGCGCTGGAACAGTAGATCCGTCCAACCCCCGAAATAGCCTTGCACGGCGCCCGCCACGACGCCGACGATCGACGATAGCAGGGTCAGGATCAATCCGAAAATCACTGAAATTCGAAAGCCGTAAATCAGTCGTGCAATGACATCGCGGCCCTGATCATCCGTGCCGAGCCAATTCATGTTGCCGGCAATACAATTGCGATCAGCAAGCCCACGTGTCGGATCAATCTTGCCGTCCGCGCCCGGTTGCATCGCCAGTGGATATCTTGCGCAGGCCTCCACTCCGCTCAATCGCCAAGTTGGTGGCGAGGGTGCCGGTTTTGGCAGTTCATTGTTAACCGTTCGATAACCGTATCGGATTGGCGGCCAGATCATCCAGCCATTGGCATTGACTTCTTCCTGAATGAACGGATCGCGAAAATCTGTGGTTGCCAGGAAACCGCCGAACTTTTCTTCCGGATACTCATTGAAAACCGGCAATAGGATCTCACCCTTATAGGACGCAATGATCGGCCGGTCATTGGCGAGAAACTCGGCGAACAGGCTAACGAAGAACAGTGTTAGGAATATCCACAACGACCAGAAGCCACGTTTGTTGGCCTTGAACAGTTCCCAGCGTCGGAGATTTAGACCGGACAGCCTCGCGCGCTTTTTGGGAACCGCCAACGGTTTGGTCTCATCCACGGCAGCGCGCATCTAAAGCTCCCGCGCTTCGAAATCGATACGCGGATCGATCCAGGTGTAGACCAGGTCGCTGATCAAGTTGGTGATCAGGCCCATCAGCGAAAAGATGTAGAGCGTCGCGAAGACCACCGGGTAGTCACGGTTGATCGCCGACTCGTAGCCCAACAATCCCAATCCATCTAGCGAGAAGATCGTCTCAATCAACAGCGAGCCAGCAAAAAACGCACTGATGAACGCACCCGGAAACCCAGCAACGACGATCAGCATAGCATTGCGGAACACATGACCATAGAGAACCCGCCGTTCGGTCAGACCCTTGGCCCGCGCGGTCATTACATATTGCTTCTTGATCTCGTCGAGGAAAGAGTTCTTGGTCAGCAACGTCATCGTGGCAAAGGACGACACCGCCATCGCTGTCAGCGGCAGCGTAAGATGCCAGGCATAGTCGATGATTTTTTCCCACCACGACAGATCGGCAAAATTATCCGAGACCAGACCGCGCAATGGAAACCAGTTGTAAAAAGACCCGCCGGCGAACAGCACGACCAGCAGAATGGCAAATAGAAAGCCCGGAATGGCATAACCGACTATGATCGTACCGGACGTCCAGATATCGAATTTTGTTCCATCCCTAACCGCCTTGGCCACGCCGAGGGGAACCGACACTGCGTAGGAAATCAACATCAGCCAAAGCCCAAGCGAGATTGATACCGGTAGTTTCTCCTTGATAAGCTGCAGCACGGGCACATCGCGGAAATAGCTCTCGCCGAAATTGAAGGTGAAGTAGTTGGTGATCATCAGGAAGAACCGCTCATACGCCGGTTTGTCGAACCCAAACTGCTTTTCCAACGATTTGATGAATTCGGGATCAAGCCCCTGTGCGCCGCGATACTTGACCCCCGCGCTACCGTCGCCGGCACCGGTCGTGGTTTGCGACCCGGCGCCGACTTCGCCACCGGTGCCGCCGCCGATGCGTGCTGTCGCGCCAACATCGGTGCCCTGCAATTGTGCCAGCACCCGCTCGACAGGTCCGCCTGGCGCGAACTGGATAATGATGAAACTCACCAGCATGATGCCGAGCAGTGTCGGAATCATCAGTAATAGACGTTTCAGGATATATGCGCCCATGAGGGTAATGCGCCTCCGTTGCCGGCAGTGTCACCAATTATCGAAGAGACTCAAGGTCCCCGTTTGGTTGAAGCCGCCTTGGCCTTGTCGATCCACCAAGTGTCCAGAATCCCACGGGCAAAACGCGGTTTCGTAGCTGGTCTGCCGAATATATCCCAATGCACGACGTTGTGTGCCCCCTTGTACCAGTGGGGCACCCACATATGTTGGGCGCGAAGCGCCCGGTCCAATGCCTTCGCCGCAACAGTCAAATCATCGCGGGTGTTTGCCTGCATGACATGTTCGATCAATGCATCAACTGCCGTTGATTTGATGCCTGACATATTGAAACTGCCGGCCACGTCGGCCGTTTGGGAGGAGAAAAAAGCGGTTAGTTCGACCCCCGGCGTCTCGCTCATGGTGAAGCGCTGCGTTGTGATGTCGAAGTCAAAGTTCTTCATGCGCTCCTGAAACTGTGCCGCCTCGACCTGGCGAATTGATGCATCGATGCCCAGTAGTTTCAGATTGCGTACATAGGGTGAGATGATCCGCTCAAAGGACGGCGAGAATATCAGGAATTCGATTGTCAAGGCTTCGCCGGAGGCATTGATCAGGCGCGTCCCTTCGCGTTTCCAGCCGGCGGCTTGCAGCAGCTGATTGGCCTGCCGCAGGAGCTGGCGGTCCTGACCGCTGCCATTGCTGACCGGCGGTTCGATGGCCTCGGCAAACGTCGCCGCCGGCAGATCTCCGCTTAGCGGTTCGAGCAGGTCAAGTTCACGCTTGCTGGGCACGCCTTCAGCTCTCAGTTCGGAATTTTCGAAAAAGCTACCGGTGCGCCGGTAAAGTCCGAAGAACAAGTTGGCGTTCGACCACTCGAAATCAAACGCTAGCCCGAGCGCCTGACGCGTACGCGGATCGGCAAACTTCGCCCGGCGCATATTGAGGAAGAAGCCTTGCGCGCCCGATGTCGTCTCGTCCGGCAAGTCAGCCTTGATCAGCCGGCCCTCCTTGACGGATGGCAGGTCATATTCCGTTGCCCAGTGCTTTGAGGTGAACTCCTCGCGCAGGTCAAGCACACCGGCTTTGAGCGCTTCCAGTTCGGCCGTACGGTCGCGGAAATACAGCAGCTTGATCTCACCGAAATTGTGCCGCCCCCGATTGACCGGCAGGTCTTTTGCCCAATAGTCCTCACGCCGTTCGTAGGCGATGAAGCTGCCCTGCTTGAAATCCTTGATCTTGTACGGCCCTGATCCGAGCGGCGGCTCCAGTGTCGTTTTGGAGAAGTCGTGCTTGGGATCGTCATAATAAGCCTTGGAGAAGATCGGCAACGTGGCCACGGTCATCGGCAGATCACGCACGTTCTTGCCTATGAACGTGTAGCGCACCAGATTGTCGCCGATGGCTTTGCAGCCTTCGACATCGCGAAGGGTGATCTTGATGCGTGGATGCCCGAATTCCTTTAAGAGCCTGAAGCTTTCTGCAACATCGGCCGCCCTAAGCGGGGAGCCATCGGAGAACTGCGCCTCGGGTCTTAGCGTGAAGGTCACGCTCATGCGGTCGTCTGCAAGATCAGCACTTTCGGCGACCAGGCCGTAGACGGCATCGGGTTCGTCATTGGCGCGAACCATCAATGTGTCAAACAGCAGGCCGAGCTGCTGGGCTGCATCACCTTTCAGGATAAATCCATTGAGACTGTCGAATGTGATAATTCCCGCCGTGCCGAGCGTCACCACGCGGCCGCCCTTTGGGGCATCTGGATTGACATAGTCGAAATGATCAAAGTCTTGCACGTATTTGAGATCGCCGAATGCCGACAGCCCGTGTCGCGGCTCTGCAAATACCGACGCCGGCACTAAAAGCATCCATGCGCACAGCACGGCACTCAGATGGAGGTGTTTCATCAGCCGGACTTAACCTTCTTTGCCTTGGCGTCGTCCCACCACCAGATTTGCGGGAATCCTATCGCATAGTCCGGTAGTTTGTCCGGTCGGCCAAACCGGTTCCAGCGCGCCGTGCGCGCATAGGGAATATGCCACATCGGCACGACATACTGGTTCCACAATAGGACTCGGTCGAGAGCTCTGGTGGCGGCAACAAGTTCACCGCGATCCTTCGCATAGATGACAATGTCGATCAGTCTGTCGATGACAGCATTCTTGATGCCAGTGTAATTCTGACTACCGGGTCGGTCCGCAGCAGCGCTGCCCCAGTACTCGCGTTGCTCGTTGCCGGGCGACAGGCTTTGGCCCCAACCAGTTACGATGATGTCGAAATCGAAATTTTGCGTGCGTCGGCCATATTGAGCAGAGTCAACGGTGCGCACTTTGGACTTTACGCCGAGGCGCTGCAATTGCTCGGTATACGGCAGCACGATGCGCTCAAACAACGGCGATACAAGCAGGAACTCGACTTCCAGTTTCTCGCCTTTGGCGTTGACAAGGACCCGATCCTTGCCGGCCGTCCAGCCTGCGGCCTTCAGTAGCTTTGCTGCCTGTCGCAAATTCTTGCGCCGGTCCTGCGGTGAGTTATTCTCCGGATTGCGGTATTCACCGCTGAACACCTCATCAGGTATCTGGCCTTTGAACTCGTTCAGGATGGCAAGCTCGTCCGCCTGCGGCAATCCTGACGCCGCCAGTTCCGAGCCGGCAAAATAGCTCGTTGTGCGGCGGTACTGCCCATAAAACAGATTGGCATTCGACCATTCGAAATCGAATGCGTAGTTGAAGGCCAGGCGAAGCCTCGGATCGCTGAACTTGCTGCGCCTGGTGTTGAATGCAAAACACTGCATGCTATGCGGGTTCTTGAGCGTAATCTCTTCTTGCACCACTGCACCGCGTTTAACGGCCGGAAAATTGTAACCTGTTGCCCAATTCTTAGAGGAGTTTTCACGGCGCCAATCGAACTGATCACCTTTGAACGCCTCGAATGCCACGATCTGATCGCGGAAGTAGATCATTGTTATTTCTTCGAAATTGTTCTTGCCCTTTTGCACAGGCAGATCCTGTGCCCAATAATTCTTCACCCGCTTGACGGTGATTGAGCGACCAGGTTTGACATCAGACAGCTTGTAGGGGCCTGAACCCAGTGGCGCCTCCAGCGTGGTTGCCTTGATATCCCTTTCCGTTCCATCAGGCTTCTTGCCGGTCCACCACTTCTTTGATAGCACCGGTAGCTGCCCGGTGATATTGGGGAGCTCTCTGTTGCCTTTCTCCGAAAAAACAAAGGTCACCTCTCGCTCACCTGTCTGTTCGGCCATGGTGACATTCTTGTAATAGAACGCATATTGCGGATGTGACTCTTTCAGCGCTTGCAGCGTCCAGATGACATCTTCCGGTGTCATCGGCGTGCCGTCGTGGAACTGCGCCTGTTTGCGCAGCCGGAAGCTTACTTGTGAGAAGTCATCAGGATGCTTGGCGGCCTCAGCCACAAGCCCGTATTCCGCGCTCGCCTCGTCCAACGATTGCTCCATTAGACTGTCGAATGTCCAGCTCACCAGACCGCCGACCGCGCCTTTGAAGGTGTATGGATTTAGTGAATCGAACGTACCAATGCCATACATCCGCACCCGGCCGCCGCGTGGGGCATCCGGATCGACATAATCGAAATGCTTGAATTCGGGTGGATACCTGAGTTCACCAAACAATGACAGGCCGTGCCGCCAGTCGTTGTCGCCGGCCCTGGCACTTGAAACCCCGAGCAATTTAAAACCGGCCGAACCGCCGATTACGCTTATCAATTGCAGAATTGTCCGGCGGGACAGTATCATGGGCAAATGCCTCGCTTTCCAGTTTGTTCCACGAATAAGCTATGCCATGAATCAAAACACCGGCGGAAGGCCCGCCGGTGTGAAATCTTGTTAAGGTTGCCGTGATGGACCGAATGCCGTTTCAGCTTTACTCACTTGGCAAAGGCTGCGGACTGTCGCTGAGTGTTCTCAAATAGGCGATCAGATCGGCCCGCTTAGCGTCGCTCTTGATTCCGGCATAGGCCATTTTTGTGCCTGGCATATAAACTTTGGGCTTCTTCAAGAACGCGTCCAAGGCCTCATAGGTCCACGGATCGGCAGATTTGTCCTTGATCGTCGACGAGTACTTAAACCCGTCGACGGCACCCATATTGCGCCCAACTATGTCCCATAGGTTGGGTCCGACCTTGTTGGCGCCACCTTTATCCCAGGTGTGGCAAGCCTTGCAGGCTTTCATGGCATTCGGGCCGTTTTCAGGATTGGCCGACGCCAGCAAAGTTGCGATCGGTACCGCAGCCTCCGCCTGTTCCTCGCCTGCTGCCTTGGCGTCCGTCGCCGCCTCTGCCACTTCGATGATGATGCCCGGTTTCTCTGGTGCGTCGGCGTGATAGATGATGCCGGCCATTTCTCTCAGGCCAAACACTACCAGGGCCGTGCCCAGAACGGCGCCGGCAATCTTATTGAATTCAAAACTGTCCATTCCCTGCACCCATGCCCTCAAGAATGTCGTTGCACTGACGTCAAATTCAGCAACAAACCAATGTCGACTGGACACCGAATTGGCGCGAAAACTAATTGTTTCTCTCGCCCACTGCAATACGTATAACAGCTGAATGTTCAATTTGCCGCGCCGTACAAAATAGCAACCGATGGCCGCGCCTGATCCGTCCAACACGATTGTTCTGATACCGGCCCGCATGGCCTCAACGCGCCTATCCGGTAAGCCACTTGCCGATATTTGTGGCGCACCGATGATCGTGCATGTCTGGAGGCGGGCGATGGAAGCAGACGTCGGCCCGGTCATCGTTGCTGCCGCGGAGAACGAGATCGCCTCCGCGGTTGAACAGGCCGGTGGAAAAGCTGTCCTCACCGACCCCGGGTTGCCGTCCGGCTCGGACCGCGTTGCCGCAGCGCTTCACACTTGTGATGCCGTTGGTCAGTACCGGTTCGTCGTCAATTTGCAGGGTGATTTACCGCTTATGGATCCTGCCGCTGTGCGGCGCTGCCTGACACCTCTGGCCTGCGAGAGCATCGATATTTCCACGTTGGCCGCAATGATCACCGACCAGGCCGAGATTGCCAATCCGGACGTCGTCAAGGCAATTGCCGATTTTGACAGTGGTGCGGACATCGCCATTGCCAGCGATTTTGTGCGTCAGCTGCCGATTGGAGCGACGGCCCCGTTTTGGCACCACATTGGCATTTACGGTTATCGCCGCGAGGCGCTCGAGGAGTTTGTAAAACTACCAGTGAGCCGGCGCGAGGAAGAACGCAAGCTGGAACAAATGCGCGCCATGGATAATGGCATGACCATCGCCGTAGCCCGCGTTGACTCGATCCCCTTCGGTGTTGATACTCCCGCCGACCTAGAACGGGCCCGCCGGGCGATCGGCCACATCGCATCCGGCGGATAACTGATGCGGCGGTCACCTGCTGCGTTTTTCTATTAGGGACGACCGTGAGCAAAACCAACGACAAGAAATCCATTGCTTACCAGGGCGAGCCTGGTGCCAATTCCCATATTGCCTGTATCGAAGCCTATCCGAACTTCGAGCAGGTCGCCTGCCCGACATTCGAGGATGCATTTGCCGCGGTTGAAGCGCGCACGACCGATCTGGCGATGATCCCGATCGAAAACTCGCTTGCAGGCCGGGTTGCCGACATCCATCATCTGATGCCAGAATCTAACCTCTATATTATCGGTGAACACTTTCTTCCCGTGCATCACAACCTGCTCGCTGCGCCCGGCGCCAGTCTTGAGACCATCAAGACCGTTCACAGCCACGTCCATGCGCTTGGCCAGTGCCGAAACGTGATCAAAGAGCTGAAGCTAAAACCGCTGGTAGCAGCAGACACGGCCGGATCGGCCAAGGAAATTGCTCAGTCGGGTGACGTTACTGAAGCGGCTATTGCCACCTCGCTTGCGGCCGAAATCTACGGGCTGCAGACGCTACGCGCCAATATCGAGGACGAAGACCACAATATGACGCGCTTTGTCATTCTGGCGGCCGAGCCAGCCGATGCCGAGTCGGAAGATGGTCCGATGGTCACCTCCTTCGTGTTCAGGGTCCGCAACGTACCAGCCGCGCTCTATAAGGCCATGGGCGGCTTCGCTACCAACGGCGTCAACATGACCAAACTCGAATCCTATCAGATCGAGGGCCAGTTCTTCGCCACCCAGTTCTATGCTGACATCGAGGGTCACCCGTCTGACCGGCCGGTGCGTCTTGCGATGGAAGAGCTGTCGTTCTTTACCTCCTACCTGCGGTTGCTTGGCAGTTATAGAGCCTCACCCATGCGCGCCGAATTGGCCAAACGGACTGCTGAGGCGGCTGGTGTTGTAGATTGAATGCCTCGATGGGATCGGGTGCCTAGAGCGTTTCTTTCTCATGTGGAACCATTTGATGGTCCAAATCCGGTCACTCGGCTAGTTACGGAACGCAGCGCGATGTGGGTCATCGGGCAAGTTCGGTAACGACGTCCGATGGCCGGATTTGG
>JAEKFU010000342.1 GCA_016522385.1 Pseudomonadota bacterium | reverse complement strand
ATGTGGAAGTGCTGCGTCTTCACTATGCGCAAACGTTGCAAGAATGGCGAGCGCGGTTCATCGATCATTGGGACAAGGCAAAAGAGATTTACGATGAGCGGTTCTGCCGGATGTGGGAGTTCTATCTAGCGGCTTCAGAAGTGTCGTTCCGTCAAAATGGGCTGAATGTTTTCCAGATGCAAATGACCAAACATCAAGATGCGCTTCCCATTACGCGTGACTATATGATTGAGGAAGAAGTCAGGCTCCGGCGAATTGACCAAAAGAGCCGCAGGTTCAAGTCGGTGTCTTCCCAGAAATGAGACTTGCGCACTGGCTTCATGATATTGGGTCGACAGGAAATTCGACAATTCCGTGAATGTCCGAAGAAGGTCAAAACCGGCTGTTAGCACCGAGCAGATCAAAGGCCCATTGGACATTCCAACGAAGTCATCAACATGAGCATCTTTTTGCCGGGCCCGAACTGCGACATACACTCTCATTTAGGGAATACAAGATGCAAACATTAGCTCGCTCCCCACGCATTTCGCACGTTGCCTGGGGTCGTCTGGAAGTCGAAGGGTATCCTCCTTTCAAAGACGCGAAAGTCTTCCCCGGTGGTGCAAGTACGTGGGACTGGCATAAGACAGGCACACATCACGTACCCGGCATTCAACCAGCCGACGTCGAGGAGTTGATAGACCGCGGTGCCGAAACTGTGGTGCTCTCTAAGGGGTACTGGGAACGGTTGCAAGTTTGTCCCCAAACACTGGATTTGCTTGCCGAACAAGGCATTTCCGTGGAGGTCCTGCAAACCGAGGCTGCGGTGGAGCGGTTCAATGAACTCCGTGAACGGGTCCCAGTTGGCGGGCTGTTTCATTCAACCTGTTGAAGTCGCGGCAGTAATCAGACCTTAAAATTCTGCCCACAGTCATCGATGCGGTAAAGTGTGAATATCATCGAATACGACCGGCTCTCCGGCGATCACCTTCTCAGCAGCACGCGTGTACGTTGTTGAGGAAACTTACAATGTTCGGCAGAACCCGCATGCGCCATGTCTGTCCATGGAACAGCGAAAAATGACCGCAATCTTCCACCGTCAGGTGGCAACGTGCCGTGTCAGCTATTTGCGAACAAAGGTCGTGCGCAACACGGGTCTGGCCTGGCGCAGCGATGTCATCATCCCGGCCTTCGATCGTCATGAGCGCCGTTTCGGTGATGACGGTTGGATCTACCTGCGTTCCATGCCAGCGTAGTGTCCCGGAAAAAATATCGCACTGGTGAAAACAGGCACGAATATTCTCGAGAAAGAACTCCGCCGGCAAGTCCATGACCGACGTATAGAGTTTGATAAAAGGGAAACGAGCAGTGTCCGCACCGTCGTCGCTGCTAACCTTGTAAAATAGCTCGCCCCGTTGCCACATATGGCGGGTTAAATATGCCATGAGACCGGCAAGCTGAAAACTACCAGGATACACAAGTCGCTTGTATCCGGCGAACGAAGAAGAAACGGATTGCAGCGTATTCTCTTCAAACCACTTTAGCTCATGCATGCGCAACAGCCTGACGACGCGCGTTGGATTGGCAAGCGGATTGATCGGGCCACCCATAAGGATGAGCGATCGCATCGTCTGCTGCGAGCGTTGCTTTGAAAGTACGGCAGCCGCCGCTAGCGTGGGGACAACTGCCTGGCAAAGGGCAACAACGTTGACCCCTGGCCCGAGGAACCGCACCATTTCAAGGATATAGTCGATGTTTTCATCAAACCCGAAACGTCCCTGTGTCGGAGGAATGTGACGTGCGCTGATCCAGTTGGTTACATAAACTCGATAGTGCCGCAGGAGGCCAATCACAAAGTCTCTAAGCATAAGTGAATAATGGCCCGAGAGTGGTGCAATCACGAATATTCTTGGCAACGTTTCAGACCGGGAATGTGAGAACTCTGTGAGAACGCAAAAAGGCTTCACCAGGATGTCGCGCTCAGTGACGCTCACACCTTCCCCGCCAACGAGCACCTTGCTGATTTCAAATGCAATCCTCACAGGTTGGGAAATAGTTCCGCCCATTAACAGGTTGCCGTCTGTGCTCGTGTCGCCTGCTGTGCCAGCTTCATCCATCAGAATTCATGAATGGCATAGGCACACGATGTGAATCTTGATCTCGATCACTTGCGGCTTGCTGACAGGCGATGCAGAACCGTGTCTTTTCGGCACGCGGCGCCTTCCAGCCGATGGAAAAGCCGCGCGAGGTGCCCATTCGCATCGCTTTGCCTCGTCGCGGCATCGAGACAGCCACCCGTCCAGCGGCTGAATTCGGGATTGAAGATCACTGTGTGCAAGGTGACCACCCGTAGGTTTACCGGCGGGAAAGCGGCAGCAAGCCGGCCAAGAAGCTGCTCTGTAAGACATGGGTTCGAATGGGTTGATGACCAAGGCCTGGGCCATCAGCGAGAGCAAAGCGGTCTAGGGGCGGCAAGAGACATCTCTGTCTCAGGAACGAAGACATTCTGCGCCCCTTTTGGTTTCTGACGAGCCCCGGGAGCCACCACGCGATCAAACACTGCACCGGCTTTCTCTTTAAACTGGCTCTTGCCCATCTCCGTCTTTCCGAATAACACATTCGAATAATGCAATTTGATCGTTAGCTGTGATGTGCGGCGGGATGGCGCTCCTGGAATCGCTGTTAGCTGCATGACACGGCGGTGCTGTTCGTATATTGCTAATGAGAGCTCTTGGCCCAAAACTTTTGGCCGGCAGCGCTCAAAAAGAATTAAAAGCGGCCCGAGCCAGTGACGCAGCTTGGGGCAAGGAGAGGAGACCACTTTGATGTTCAGCAATCCGTTCGCCGAGCTTTCGGCGACAATATCCCCCGGGATAATGCAGGCCTACGTGGTTGTCATGTTTTTGCTCGTGGTGGGCGGAACTGTGCTGGACGTTCTGCACAAGAAAAGCGCTCAGTACTTCTTTGAAAATGCCCAAAATGCGAGGGAGTCAGGGGTCAAGCAGCTCGGCGGTGGGGAGATGGCCTCGATCGCGATGAAAACCGTCGCAGAAGACGTCCTGACGTCTGCGGAGTTCTGCAA
>JAEKFU010000280.1 GCA_016522385.1 Pseudomonadota bacterium | reverse complement strand
TCGCCACCAGAAACGATGGTGTGTTTTGCCCGTTCACGAAAATAGAGATTACCCTCAGCGTCGATGTGGCCAATGTCGCCAGTGCGATACCAGGCACCGTTGAATGCCTCGGCGGTTTCGCCAGGATTGTTCCAATAACACTGCATGACATGGTCGCCTCTGATCTCGATTTCGCCGTCGACACCGGATCCCTCAATCGCCCGCCCCGCCGCATCGACGATGCGCATTTGCGAGCAAGATCCCGACTTGCCGGTCGTGTGCGGGTTGGTTTGCCCCTCACCCGGTTGCGTATAGGCCGCGATCGGACAAGTCTCTGTCGAGCCGTAGACCTGGACAACAGAAATTCCCTTGTCTTCGAAAGCCGAAATCAGCTCAACCGGCACGACCATGGAGCCTGTCGTCAACATCCTGAGACTGGACGTGTCCGCGTCAGGCCATCCGGGCAATTTCATGAGAGCCATCATGGTCGCCGGCACCAGTACCAGGATCTGAGGTCGAAACCTTTCAATCGCTTGCAGGGTTTGCTGCGGGTCGAACCTGGAATGCAGCTCGATCGTTGCCCCTGCGTGGACCGCGGGCGTCAGTGAAATGTTCAGCCCGCCGACGTGAAACAATGGCAACACTACCAGCACCCGGTCATCCGGTGACAGCCTATGTAGATCTATGCTGCAGTGTGCGTTCGTCAGCAGGGCGCGTTGCGTGAGCACCACACCTTTGGGTCGGCCGGTTGTGCCGGATGTGTAGATGACAAGCACCGGGTCAGGCATGGAACCCCCGGCACTGACGAGCTTTTCTGAGGAGCGCATTTCCTCGAGTGCGCCGAGCGGTTCAATCTCAAGACCGCCTGCGGCTTGCGCGACTGAACGCGCAATTTCTTCAAACGTGGCATCGGCGAACAGGACTCTGGGTCCGCAATCTAGCGCGATAAAGGTCAGTTCGGCAGGGGTAAGCCGCCAGTTCAAAGGCACGAGAATGGCGCCAATCCGGGCGCACGCAAACAATAGCGCAACCATCGCGGGATGGTTGAAACCCAGGTATGCCACTCTGTCACCATGCTCAACATGGTGTTGGTTCCGCAGAATTCCGACGATCTGGTCTGCCCAGCCGTCGAGCGCCGGATAAGTCCATGACCGCCCATCTTCGAACTGCAGCGCAACCTTGTCAGGAAACCTTGAAGCGTTGTCGCACAGCCAGTCACCAATCGTCCCGGCAAATGGCGCCTCAGTCATCGCTCTCGCCATGTTCATAAAGAGCTTCGCGCCCGATCCGATCAAGACACAGCTCCGCCGTCCATGGCAGCATCAGGGCGCCGCACCGGCTGTCGCGATACAGCCGCTCGAGATGAAGCGACTTCAGCATGGACTGCCCACCACAGGTCCGGATCGCCAGTCGACAGATATCATTGGAGGTTTCCATGACAGAATGATTGGTCGCATAGGCCCTGAGGATCTGATCCTTTGACGGTCTACAGCATGCCTCCGTGATCGCCTGGAACCAAAGCGCCTTGATGGCCTCCAGCTTCACCCGCATTTCCGCAACGGCGATCTGCTTGGTAGGATACATTCGCCTCTTGACCGGCGGTGTGCCCGGCATCTCGCCGCGCAAATAGCGCACGGTGAAGTCATAAGCCGCCTGGGCAATTCCCATATAGGTCGGCGACAGGGTCAGAAACATATGCGGCCAGTTGCTCGCGGCCATGAAATACACCCCTTGTGGCATCAGTTCCTCACTGGCATCGACGAACACATCATCGAAAATCAGCGTTCGCGAAACGGTACCGCGCATGCCCAGGGGGTCCCAGTCACCAACGACTTTGACGCCTTTGGTATCTGCCGGGATGGCGAGATAGAGCGTGTCACGCTGTGACGGTTTCTTGCCCTCCTTCACGTGGGTGCAAAGAACACCGTAGTAGTCGGCGTGCCCGGCTAGGGATGCGAAGATCTTCTTTCCCGACACGAGATACCCACTATCGACACTGCGGGCCGCCGTCGTGAACGGCTTGAAACCGGCTGCCGCCGCGCCGCCTTCCGAAAATGGCTGCGAGTAGATTCGTCCCTCCTTGACAATGCGTGCGTAATGCCTCGCCCGGCTCACTTCATGCTGCCGCCTGAGTGCATCGTCCATTTTTAGATCATCGGCCAGCGCACCTGTCCACAATGTCGAGCAGACATGCATGTTCCAGGTCAGTGCGGTCGCACCGCAATAGCGCCCTATCTCGGCTGCCGCTAGACAATAGCCCTTTAGGCCGCCGCCCTCACCACCATATTCTTTGGGAATGCAGATGCCGAGCAGCCCAGCTTCGTGCATGTCCTGATAATTTTCGGTTGGGAAGATCGCCTCACGGTCCCACGTCTCTGCTCGGGCAGCGAATTTTTCAATGCCGAGCTTGCGCGCTCGTTCGGCAAGTGCACTTTCCAGCTCGGTGAGGCGCCAGGCAACCGGATCGAAGATCGGGGCATCTATGTTTGCCACAATCGCGGCATCCGACGCTTTATTACTCATGAATCTCTCCAACAAACAACTCAACCAACTCATTGAATTCAGTCGGTTTTTCCAATGCCGCCAAATGTCCGACGTCTCTCATCAGTCTAAAGCGCGCATCCGGGATACGCGAGGCCATGCGCTGCATCATTTCCGGCGTGGCCATTCTATCGTGCTCTCCGGCAATGGCCAGAACCGGCACGGCAATATTCGCCAGGTGGGCCCGCAAATCGAATGTCGTGATCAATGCGACCGTAGCGCGATAGGTGCGCTCAGGAACGCTCGCCATCGTGCTGCGGGCAGTATCGATGGCCTCCTGGCTGACATCGCGGCCAAGCAGTTTCGACATCACCTCACTTGCCACTTGCTCCATCGACTTGCCTTCATCAAGCGGCCTTGTTCTGTCGTCAACGAACTTTTTTTGAAACTCACCACTCGGATTGCCGAAAGCCGGACTAGTGCCGGACAGCACCAGGCCGGCAACCTTATCCGGATAGTCCCGGACGTATTGCTGGGCAACCATGCCGCCGAATGAGTGTCCGACGATCACCGATTTCCCAAGACCCGCTCTGTCGGTTTCCTCGGCCAGCCGGCCAGCCAGATTGGCAAAACTCGGCTCCTTAAGCATCGGTGTGCCGCCATAGCCTGGCGCATTCCAAGCCAGCACGTCGAAGCGGGCCTGGAAATGCGAAACCTGCGGCTGCCAGATGTCCGCCGAGCCGCCAATGCCGTGCAGGAATACGAGACCGGGTGTCATGCAGATGCCCCAGAGACCAGCGTGCCCCTATCAACAACCACCTTTCCATCAAGCGCGATCGTACAACCGCCCACCGGCAGATCGAAATGACCTTCTGTGAACCGGCCGGCAAACTCGTTGGCACCGGTGGAGAACAGGAAATTGCCGGCATAAGCACGCAGCTCCGTGCCATTGAAGTCACGATGATCGTAAAATGTCATGGCCTCGTAACGAGCTGCTTCATTCATGCCCCAGCCAACGTGCGATACCGCATAGGCATTGCGATCTTCCCATG
>JAEKFU010000257.1 GCA_016522385.1 Pseudomonadota bacterium | reverse complement strand
CGCCAGTGGCATGGAACACCAGACAATCGTAGTCATCCTTCAGTGCGGCCGTGACCTGTTGCACGCACGGTGTGGTGACCCCGAACATGGTCAGGCCTATGGCCGGCAGTGCTGATCTTGCTGCCGGCGCCGGTGCGCGGTCGGCCAAGTCACGGCGTGCCTTGACCATGCCGGCCAGAGCGTGGGCTCCATTGCCAAGAACCTGCCGCGTGATGGAGTTGAGCCCCTGCACATCGGCCACTGAATGTAACATCATAATGTCGGCAGGGCCCACATATCTCTGCACATCACCGGATGCGACGGTTGAGACCATCACTTTTGGCACTCCGACCGGCAAACTCCGCATAGCCGGTGTCACCAAAGCCGTACCACCGGATCCGCCGGCGCTGATGATGCCGGCAATACCGGATTGCCGCTCAATCCAACGCTCAAATGCAAGGGTCATCCCGGCAACAGCGGTACCACGGTCATTTGTGAAGACGCCCGCAGCGCCACGCGGATGATAGGCGGCGATCTGATGTGGCGGGATCTCGGCGCCGGATTGTGCGCCCGATGTAGACAAATCAACCATCCGCACGGCTAGGCCATCAGCCTTCAAGAGGTCGCGGATATAGCGCAACTCCGCACCCTTGGTATCAAGTGTGCCCGCGACCAAAACAACATTCTCGCCGATCGTTGAAAGGGGCCGCAATTCAATGTGGCCAATGTCTTGCGAGATGGGCGCGGCGCTTGTCTGGGTGCGTGCGGCACCTTCGATGCGCCGCACCGCGACCGGGGGCGTCCAGCGTGTTGGGATCTCGGGGTTTGAGATGTAGATCTTGCGGGCGGCAGCCGTATGGGGTGACGGTCTGCCCCCATCGGCTGTTTCATCAGCCTCGGCCAACGGTCCGTCACCATGCCGGCCGACACCAAGCAGGTTCTGCTGCAGCTCGCGGTCGGCAGCCAGGCTGGCCGAATCCATGACGCGGTTAATCCGGCCGTTCACCATAATGGCCACCCGGTCCGATGCAGCGGTCGCGACACCAATATTCTGCTCGATGAGGAGCACATCGATGTCGCCCGACTGCTCAAGCTGGACAAGTATGTCGGCGACCTGGGCAACGATTACCGGCGCCAAACCTTCGGTCGGCTCATCCATCACCAGGAGTCGAGGGTTTAGCAGCAGCGCACGTGAAATCGTCAACATTTGCTGCTCGCCGCCGGATAATTGATCGCCGCCATTACTGCGCCGTTCGCCGAGACGCGGGAATGTCGAGTAGATACGATCGATCGTCCAGGCGCCCTGATGGCCAGTTGCGACCATCTTCAGGTGCTCATCAACGGTCAGGGAAGGCCAAAGTCGACGGCCCTGCGGCACGTAACCAAGCCCCATGCGGGCGATGTCAGCCGACGGCCGATTGCTGATATCCTCGCCGTCAAACACGATGCTGCCGGAGCTGACCGGTACCAGCCCCATAATCGCCTGACACAGAGTCGTCTTGCCCATGCCATTGCGACCAACGACGGACACACCACCATGTTCCAGCGTCAAGTCAACCCCCTGCAGCGCATGTGAGGCGCCGTAGTAGACATTGAGCCCTCTAATTTCGAGGATCGGGCTCACAGGTCGCTGCTGCCCTCTAACCATACGAGGACCCTCCGCCCAGATAGAGTTCTTGGACTTCCGGATCAGCTTCGATCTCGTCAGGTCGGCCTTCCTTGAAGATACGGCCATTATGCATCATCGACACACGTTCAGAGACACGCAACGCCACATCCATGTCGTGTTCGATGATTATGTAGCCCATGTGGTCGGGCAGACTGGTCAGAATACTGATCAGATCCTGGCGCTCGGCAGGCGACAGTCCGGCAGCCGGCTCATCAAACAGGATGAAGCGGGGCGCACCGGCGAGCGCCAATGCAATCTCCAACTGGCGTTGCTGGCCGTATGAGAGCTCGGAAACCAAGGTGTCGACGACATCATCCAGATGAACTGCTCGCACCAGGTCCTGTGCTGAATGCATGAGGCTGTCATAGTGGCTCGGGCGGATCAATGAGAAGCGCGCGCGTGATACACCGCGACAGGCCAGATAGACATTGTCGATCACAGTCAGCGCGCCGAACAACAGGGAGATCTGATAAGTACGGCGAAGACCGCGGCGAATGCGTTCATGCGGCGGAAAGCGAGTGACGTCTTCCCCGAACAGGCGGATGACCCCACTGTTCGGCAGAAAGTCGCCGGTGATGCAATTGAAAAGCGTCGTCTTGCCCGCACCGTTCGAGCCCAGTACTGCCCTCCGCTCGCCAGGCTTGACCGTCAGCGTAACGTCCTGCAACGCGGCCAGCGCTCCGAAATAGCGGCTGACGCCCTGCAGCTCCAAGGCGTTGGTGGTGCCCGCCGCGGACAAGCGATCGGTAACGGCGGCGTTCATAACCGGTCTTCCTGGCTTGGCAGCATCAGATCATACCGACGCTGTGCAGCGATCGCGGCCTTCCAGCGGCTCCATAGCCCCAAAATGCCATCTGGCGACCAGAACACGATGACCAGAAACCCAAGGCCGATAAGAAGTTGAAAGCGCTCGCCGGCAAGGCCGATCGAAACCAGGAAATCCAGTGCAAAGGTGCGCAGCAGCACATAGATGATGGCGCCAATGAACGGGCCAAT
>JAEKFU010000240.1 GCA_016522385.1 Pseudomonadota bacterium | reverse complement strand
AGATGGCCTGTTCGTTTGAGAATGAAGGGGTCTTCAATCCGGCAAAATCGCGGATCAAGATTTTCGAGTTCGAGCACGGACGGCGGGCGGTGCCTTATACCTGTACGCAATGTGCCGAGGCGTGGTGCCTGCATGCCTGCCCGGTCGAGGCGCTGACGCGGAACCCTGCGACCAACGCGGTAGAGTTGAACGCGCAGGTCTGTGTCGGCTGCAAAGTTTGCACGATTGCCTGCCCGTTCGGCACCGTGAATTACGACAAAGATACGCGCAAGGTATTCAAGTGCGATCTGTGCGGTGGCGATCCGGCCTGCGCCAAGGCCTGTCCGACCGATGCGATCACCTATGTGGAAGACAGCTGGACCGGCTATGAGCGCATGAAGGCTTCCGCCGTGGCCGGCCATGGCCGGCCGGCGGCCAGCGCGTAACGAGAGGGAGACGAGACTATGTCGTGGCAACGTAAGATCCTTCGCGTCGACCTCACCAAAGGCACGAGTACGATCGAAGACCTAAATATGGACTGGGCGCGCAACTTCATCGGTGAGCGCGGCCTGGCGACAAAATACCTATGGGAGAGCATGGACCCGAAGGCCGATCCGCTCGGGCCGGACAATGTGCTGATTTTTGCCACTGGGCCGCTGACCGGAACCATGGCCTCGACCTCGGGACGGTATGCGGTGGTAACCAAGGGACCGCTTACCGGCGCGATAGCCTGTTCCAATTCCGGCGGCAAGTTCGGTGCTGAGCTGAAATTTGCCGGATATGACCTGTTGATCGTACACGGCAAGGCTGACAAGCCGGTCTACATCAAGATCTATGACGACGAGGTCGATATCGTGCCCGCCGACGAGATCTGGGGCACGACGGTGTGGCACACCGAAGAGTGGCTCAAGGCTCGCCATCAGGAACCGCAATTGAAGGTCGCCTCGATTGGCGTCGCGGGAGAGAACCTGGTGCGCTATGCCTGTGTGGTCAATGACCTGCACCGGGCAGCCGGGCGGTCCGGTGTCGGCGCGGTGATGGGGTCGAAGAACCTCAAGGCCGTGGCGGTTCGCGGCACCGTGGGCGTTAAGGTGGATGACCCGAAAGCCTTCATGGACGTGGTGCGCGCGACGCATAAGGCGATGGCCGAGAGCACGGGCCGCAAGGAGCTGACCGAGCTCGGGACCCACTCGATGATCGACATGATGCAGGAGTTCGGCGGGCTGCCGACGCGCAATTTCCATGATGTCCAGTTCGAGGGCACCTCTAAAATCAACCCGGAAGCCTCGCATACCCCGAATGAGCACGGCCACACCAATTTCATCACCAACAAGGCGTGTTTCGGCTGCACGATCGCCTGCGGCCGCATTGCTCATATCGACAAAGAGCATTTCACCATCATCAACCGCAAGGAGTACTGGCACGCCTCGGGCGGGCTGGAATATGAGACAGCCTATGCGTTCGGGCCGCTGTGCGGGGTTGACGATATCGATGCGCTGACCTTTGCCGGCTACATGATGAACGAGCACGGAATGGACCCGATCTCGTTCGGCGGCACGCTTGCCGCGGCGATGGAACTCTATGAAATGGGCGTTATCACCACCGAGGACACCGATGGGGTCGAGCTCAATTTCGGCAATCCCGAAGCGCTCACGGTGATGGCGGAAAAGACCGGCAAATATGAGGGCTTCGGCCAGGTACTGGGCCTTGGCTCACGGCTGATGTGCGAGAAATACGGTCATCCGGAACTGGCCATGCATGTCAAGGGCCAGGAATTTGCCGGCTATGACAGTCGGGCGCTGCAGGGCATGGGACTGGGCTATGCCACCTCTAACCGCGGCGCCTGTCACCTGAAGCACGATGTGTTCGGCCCGGACATGGAAGACCAGACCGGCAAGGGCAAGGCCGAGCCATGCAAGAAGTCACAGGACTTCATCGCGCTGGTCGACTCAACAGGTTTGTGCCTGTTTGCCGCCGGCGCCGGCTTGAGGAAGCCGATGTGGCGTGATCTCCTGAATACGGCGTGCGAGGGCGAATGGACGCTCGATGAGCTTATCGAGACCGGTGAGCGGGTGTGGAACCTGGAGCGGCTCTACAACCTCAAGGCTGGGTTGACCAAGGCGGATGACAATCTGCCGGAACGCTTGCTCAAGGAGCCCGCGCCGTCCGGCACGGCCAAAGGCAAGGTCGCCGAACTCGATATAATGCTGCCGGAATATTACGAGTACCGTGGCTGGACGCCGGACGGCGAACCGACGACGCAGACTTTGCAGCGGCTCGGTCTCGGCGATCTGGCGGGGAACTAGTCGGATGAAGCACATTGTCATTGGCAACGGACCGGCCGGAGTGATCGCCGCGGAAACTTTGAGGCGCACTGACCCGAAATGCGCCATCACGTTGATCGGCGATGAGCCCGAGGCGCCCTACTCGCGCATGGCCCTGCCCTATCTCTTGGCAGAAAGCATAAACGAGGACGGCACACATCTGCGCCACGGGGCGGATCATTACAAGGAACTCGGCATCGACATTGTTACAGATCAGGTGACATCGGTGGTGCCAGACAAGAGATCGGTGACGTTGGTCAAGGGCGGTGAGGCCACCTTCGACCGGCTGCTGATCGCCACTGGCTCGCATGCAGCGCGGCCTCCGATCCCGGGCATGGACCTGGATGGTGTCGAGAACTGCTGGACGCTGGAGGACGGGCGCAGAATTGCCGCGGCGACCAAGAAGGGTTCGCGGGTCGTTTTGATGGGCGCCGGGTTCATCGGCTGCATTGTGCTCGAGGCGCTGGCGGCACGCGGTGTCGAGTTGACAGTAGTTGAAATGGAAGACCGCATGCTGCCGCGGATGATGGACCATACCGGTGGTGAGATGATCAAACGCTGGTGTGAGTCAAAGGGCGTTACGGTGCTAACCGCGACCAAGGTTGAGGCCATCGAACAGACCGGCAAGGCGTTGAAGATCTCTTATGGTGATGGATCGTCGGCCGAAGTCGACACAGTGGTGTGCGCCACGGGTGTCAGGCCTAATGTCGGTTTTCTGGAAGGCAGCGGGATAGAGACCGATCTGGGCGTGCTGGTCGACAACAATCTTCAGACCAACAAAGACGGTATCTATGCCGCCGGCGATGTGGCACAGGGGCCGGAGCTCTTGACCGGTGTGAAGGAGATCCACGCCATCCAACCGACGGCGTCGGAACATGGCCGGATCGCGGCGCTCAACATGGCGGGTGAGGCAACGCATTATCGCGGCAGCCTGTCGATGAATGTGCTCAACACGCTCGGGTTGGTCTCGTCTTCGTTCGGTTTGTGGGACGGCAATGAGGGCGGTGACGAAACGAGCCTGGCGGATGCCGACAGCTACCGCTATCTGCGCCTCACCTTTAGGGACGACGTTATCGTCGGCGCTCTGGCGCTCGGTCTCACACACCATGTCGGCATAATCCGCGGCCTGATCCAGACTGGCGTCAAGCTCGGCCACTGGAAGGACAGGCTGATGAAGGACCCGAACCGCGTGATGGAGGCCTATCTGGCCCGGACGCACGGTTCGTCGTTCGGGTATTAGGCCCTTTATATGCAAATCAAGGTGAAGACAGGTGGTCTGTTGCGGCGCTATCTGCCCGAAGGTAGCGGCTCGCAATGCGAGCTAGATGTTGCCGCCGGCACGACGCCGCTAGCCGTGATGGGGCAGCTCGGCCTGCCGGCCGAAGACCAGTATCTGGTGATGCTCAACGGCGAAGTCCTGCCGGCTACCCAGCGCGGCGAGATTGTGCTTTCCGAGAATGATGAACTAGGCCTGTTTCCGCCGCTAAAGGGCGGATGATCTGATCTGGGCCCAGCGTGCGATCATGATCACCCGACTTGCCCGTGTGATGACGTTCAGGAGTTAAGGTGAACGACTGGAGTGACCATCACTTGCCAATTGAATGCTCATTTGGTATATTAAATGACTATTCAATAATCGAACAATCCTTCGAAAACTTTCCATGCACACCGCCGACCTTGCTACGTCACAAGTCCGTCTCACCCCCGATATTCGGCGCGAGCAACTCATCGAGGCGACTATCAAAGCGATTGCGGAACATGGATTGTCGAGGGTCACCCTTGGCAAGCTAGGTGCCGAAGTGGGGTTGAGCGCAGGGATGATCAATTTTCACTTTGAGAACAAGCAGGCGCTGCTTACGGCAACGCTCAAGGCACTGGCTGATCAATACAGTACCGCCTGCGAGGCAGCGGTGGCTGGGCATGAAGATGATCCGGTGGCGGCGCTGCTAGGACTGATCGAGGCGAGTTTCGACACGCGCATCTGTACGCCTGAAAGGGTTGCCGTCTGGTATGCCTTTTGGAGCGAGAGCCGAGCGCGAGCCGAGTATATGGCGATCTGCGGGAGGTCCGACGCGGCGTTCTACGAGGAGGTTCATCAGCTGATTGAGCAAGTTGCGCAAAAAGCAAACAGTACTATCGATGTGCGTGCGGCGTCACTCGGGCTGACCGGTATCGTCGATGCACTGTGGCAGGACGTGGTGATTGAGCGCGAGACGTTTGATTACAGCGATGCTATTGCGACTTGTCAGGCTTATCTGAAGAACCTGTTCCCTAACCTTGAAAACCTGCCGGGCACCGTCGTTGATGCCGACGAGAACGCAGACGACCTGCCGCGCACCCTGCCGGCTTGGGCCTATTGCAGCGACACGTTCTTTCAAAGGGAATTGGAACGCATTCACCTGCCGGCCTGGCAAGTGGTCTGCCACCAAAACGACATCCCCGAGCCCGGCGACTACAAGACGTTCGAAGCGTTCGGCGAGCGTGCCTTCGTGCTGCGCGGTGGCGACGGCACGCTCAGGGCCTTCAACAATGTGTGCCCGCACCGGGCACATCAGGTCCTGCAAGGCGATACCGGCAATTGCCCGGGGCTGATCCGCTGTCCTTATCACGCATGGGGGTTCGACCATGCCGGCGAGCTCAAGGCAATCGCCGCACAAAAGACATTTCCGCCGTTCGACAACGGCAAGTTTGGCTTGAAGCCGCTGGAGATTGAGGTGTATGCCGGCTTCATCTTCATCCGCTTTCGGCCCGGCGGGCCGTCGCTGGTCGACCGATTCGGCCCATATGAGAACGAGCTGGCGCCCTATCGGTTTGCCGACATGGTGCCGGCCGGTCCAATCCACGAGGAAGAAATCGCGGCTGACTGGAAAAACATCTGGGACAATTATTTGGAAGATTATCACTTTCCGACCGGTCATCCGGACCTGTTCGCGCTGATGTCGATGGACTACGTCCGTGAACCAGATGATGTGACCCGTACGGTCAAGCTACATCATCATATGCGCGACAAGGCGAAAGGTGGCTGGTCGTGCGAAAGATATGCCAGGATCTTGCCGACCCACGAGCATTTGCCTGCGGAGCAACGGCGAAGTTGGCGGTACTATTTTGCCTACCCCTCCTTTGCCTTTGACGTCTATCCGGAAGTCATGGATTTCTTCCAAATCATCCCGCTGACGCCCGGGCGAAGCCGACTCAGGTTCGGATCATACGGTCTGGCTAGCCCGTCGCGCGCGGCCATTGCATGCCGTTATCTGTCGGGCCGGATCAACATGCGAGTCCACAGGGAAGACTGCGCGCTGGTGACATCGGTGCAAAAGGGCTTGGAGAGTTCGGCCTACGACCGGGGCCTTTTGGGCACCAAAGAGATTGCCGTTGCGGCACTTCACCGCTGGGTTTGCGCGGACCTGCCGGAAGCTGACAAACAACATCCACCCACGCAATGAACCGGCGGCCATAGGCAGCATCCGACTCTTAGTTCTGAATGGACGTTCAGCCAAGTTGTTGCCCTACTCCACACGAGGAGATAGGTTTTGCCGGATGGATAAAGTCAGGATCAAAAGAGCCATAACCAGCAGCCGAAAGGCGTCCAAGGAAGTCCGGCGACGGCAGCTAATCGAAGCGACCATCGATGTTCTGGCCAAGCGCGGGTTCGCCGACCTGACGCTGGCCGAGGTGTCTGACCGCGCCGGGCTGTCGCGCGGCATCGTCAATTTTCACTTCGAAAGCAAAGAAAAGCTGCTGATCGAAACCCTGAAGTCGATGGCACAGACTTATCA
>JAEKFU010000029.1 GCA_016522385.1 Pseudomonadota bacterium | reverse complement strand
ATGGTTTGTCCACGATTTAGCGTCCTTGTGAAAGAAAATCCCTTGATTCAAATCAGCTGGGTTCAGCGACAAGTCATTGATTCCGCGTTTATATCGCGGTTCCGGGGAGCCCGGGCGCCTTTCGCCCAGGGCTCTTCGCGCCTTGCTACTTCTGCAGTTCGGTCCAGATCTTAGTGTAGAGCGCCTGGACTTCCGGCGCACAAGTCGGGATGAAATGACCACTGCTTGCGAACTCGCTTGGAATATTGACTTCAGGGGCGTTCTTCATGTCATCGGGCATGAACTCTTCAGAACCCTTGATGCCGTTGGCATATCTGGCAAAGGCCGAGATAAGCGCCGCATTTTCCGGTGTCATGACAAAGTTCTGGAAAAGCTTGGCGTTCTCCACGTTCTTGGCGTCCTTCAGGACAGCCACCGAATCCATCCACAAAACGTAGCCTTCTTTTGGATAGCCATAGCGCACGTCAGTGTTCTTCTCGCGCGCTCGGAATGCTGCACCGTTCCAGTACAGCGATGCGGCAAGATCGCGGCCGGCGAACTTCTCGATGACGCCGTAGTCCATCGACAGCCACTTGGATTTTGCTGCAACCAGTACGTCCCGGGCCTTCTTGAGCATAGCCTTGTCATCGGTGCATGGCTTACCGCCTACATAGAACAGTGCCATGCCCATGACGTCACCCATCTCCGGTGCCACGTTGATTTTGCCCACCAATTCCTGTGGCGGATCGAAAACGATGGCGGAGGTATTGATGTCGCCTTTGTAGACGGAGGTGTCGACAACTATACCGACGCTGCCCCACTGCCACGGCACCGAATAGCGTCGGCCGGGATCCCAATCGGGGTTTTTCCACTCTTCAGCAACATGCTTGAAGTTCTCCATCTGATCAGGGCGGGTTTCGAGAAGCAGCCCTTCCTTGACCCAAATCGGCACGTAGCTGGCCGACGGCACCACCATGTCGAAGCCGTGACCACCGGCTTTCACCTTGGCCAGCGCGGTATCGTTGGAATCGTAATCGGTGACTGTGACTTTTACGTCGTGCTCTTTCTCGAACTTCTTAATCAGTTCTGGGTTGGTGTAGTTACCCCAGTTGAAAATATTAAGCTCGCCGGCTGCCTGTGCCGTCCCGGCCATTGCCATCGAAACCGCTATCGCGGCTCCAAAAAAAAGTTTCTTCATCTCGAACTCACTCCCTCGTGGTTGGCGCCAATGCCTACATCTTCTTCCGATTGAGGAAAAAGAAAAACGTAACCATCACCGCGGAGACGGTCAACAAGACTGTGGAGATGGCATTGATTTCCGGTGTGATGACACGGCGCAGCTGTCCGAGCATATAGGTCGGCAAAGTGTCCTGGCCCGGGGACTTAACGAACTCCGTGATCACCACGTCGTCGAGCGAGATGACGAAAGCTAGCATTGCACCGGCCAAGATGCCCGGCCACAGTAGTGGCAATGTCACCCGCCGAAATGTTTTCCACGGCGTTGCATAAAGATCTGCTGCAGCGGTCTCCAGCGAAATGTCCATGCCTTCGAGGCGAGCGCGAATTGGCAGATAGGCAAACGGAATGCAAAACGCCGTGTGAGCTGTGATGAGATAGACCAGGCCATGGTAATTGGTGGCCGTCTTGATGACTGCGAATACGATCAAAAGTGCCACAGCGGTGACGATTTCTGGCACCATCAGTGGTTGGTTGATCATCGCGTAAATTGCCGTGAGGCCCCTGTAGGCCCGGGTCCGGGTCGTGCCAAGCGCTGCCATGGTGGCAAGTGCGGTGGCGAAGGTTGAAGCCAGTGTCGCTACAAACAGCGAACGGAATGCGGCATCTTGGACGAGTTCGTTGCGCCAGGCAGCCTCATACCAGCGCCACGAAAACCCTTCCCATAGTGCGATCGAGCTGCCCGAATTGAAGGAATAGGCTACCAGCGGTAGCAACGGTGCATAAAGCATGATGAAGCAGACGATGGCGACGGCTGTAAAACCGGTCATCTTGCGCACCGAAAAGGCCCGCCGTGTTACAGCCGATGACATTCCTAACTCAGCCATGCCCACCGTCTCTACGCTGGACGCTACGCACATAGATCAACAACGCCGCCATGACGATGACCAGCAGGGTGATCGAAAGGGCCGCACCCAAAGGCCAGTTGCGGCCCTGTCCGAATTGCAGCTCGATCAGATTTCCCAGCATCATGCGTTTGCCGCCGCCAAGCACGCGTGGTGTCACATAGGCTCCCAACGATGGCACGAACACGAGGATAGAACCCGCGATTATACCCGGCTTGACCAGCGGGATGATAATCCGCCGCAATACCCTGAACCGTGAGGCGTAAAGGTCATAGCCGGCCTCGACCAACCGAAAATCGAACTTTTCCATCGAGGCGTAGATCGGCAGCACCATCAGCGGCAGGTAGACATAGGTCATACCCAGCATGACGGAAAAATCAGTAAACAGCATCTGGATTGGTTCATCTATCACTCCGATTGATTTGAGCAGTGAATTGATGATGCCGTGATTGCGGATCATCTCCATGATCGCGAAAGTCCGGATCAACAAATTAGTCCAGAATGGGATGGTGATCAGAAACAGCCAGAGGTTGCGGGTCTGCAACGGTCGCATCGCGATGAAATAGGCGGTTGGAAACCCCAAGCAAAGCGCCAGCAGCGTTGTCAGGATCGACAGTTTGAGCGAGCGCCAAAAGATTGATACATGGGCATCGGCCAGTGACAGAGTTTCATCAAAAATGTCACGCTGAACGAAAACGCTGAACCAGCCCTCAGTCGAAAATGTCCACAGGACCCCACCGTAATCACCGGCCTTGAGAAACGAGTACATCAGCATGATCGCCAGCGGGCCGGAGGCAGCGCACAGTAGTACGATCAGAGCCGGTGCACACAACAGCCAGCAATTGCGGATATCACGCTGAGTGGCATCTGCGGCGACCTCTGCGGCAGATTTCGTGGGCCTTACCGGACCTTCATGTGTCGCAGTCACTGTCATTTCAGTCTCTTAGAACCTGAGCAGCATTGGCATCGATCGTGATGCCGACGTTCATGCCGGTTGAAAACTTCCCGGCATCGTCGCGGGCGTTCTGCATGCGCACAATGAAGGCCTCTTCACCGCCGAGTGCGACATGGAAATGCGTGTCGGTCCCGAAATAGACAATATTCTCCAGTGTGCCCACAAGCGTCGAAGAGGCACCCGGTTCGACGATACGGGCGTGTTCGGGCCGCACTACCGCGGTGATGTGCCCGTTTGCCACAAGCCCGTCCGGCACCGTTGCGGTAATGGTCTTGCCGGAGGCCAGCTTGATTTTTCCGGCACCCTTCTTGACCGATACAAGTTCCGCCTGAAAGAAATTTGTCTCGCCAATGAAATTGGCGACAAACCGTTCAGCCGGGTGATCGTAGATGTCACGCGGTGTGCCGACCTGCAGGATGTTGCCCGCACTCATCACCGCAATTCTGTCCGACATGGTCAAGGCTTCTTCCTGATCATGCGTCACAAAAATGAAGGTGATACCGGTCTCGTGCTGCAGCCGCTTGAGCTCGATTTGCATTTCCTTGCGCAGCTTGAGATCAAGTGCCGAAAGCGGTTCGTCGAGCAACAGCACTTTGGGATGCGGGGCCAACGCGCGGGCCAGCGCCACGCGCTGTTGTTGGCCACCGGAGATCTGCGACGTCTGACGGTCTTTCAGCTCCTCCATCTGAACCAGCCGCAGCATGTCGGTCACGGTCGCATCGATCTCAGGTTTCGACTTGCCGAGCATTTCAAGGCCGAATGCGATGTTGCCGGCTACCGTCATATGCGGAAACAGAGCATAGCTTTGGAACACTGTGTTGACCGGTCGCTGGTAGGGCGGCAAACCGGATATGTCCTCGCCTTCTAAAAGAATTGCTCCGTTTGACGGGTGATCAAATCCGGCGATTAGCCGCAGCAAGGTGGTCTTGCCGCAGCCTGATGGTCCCAGAAGCGTAAAGAACTCGTTCTGCCGGATATTCACCGACACATTGTCAAGCGCAACGACTGCGCTGTCACCTTCGCCGAATACTTTCGATACGTTCAATGCCTGGACAGCAGCCGGACCACCCTTTGCTGAATTCATACCTTGTTACCCCTGCCACATTGCCACAATCGCAATAGGCCAATGGCACTCATTGGACGCCTTCGCGCCGCATCGTATAGAACACCAGTGCGTTATGAATGCCAACCCGATCGATTGAATTTGATGCCAAGCAGATTAGCCCTTGTCATTCTTGTGAGTTGTCTGGCCGGACTAGTCGCCAGGCCGGCCCACGCTGAAACACCTGTTTCCATCGAGTTGGTGCTCGCCGTCGATACCTCCCTCAGCATCTCCGACTTCGAATTCAGCCTCCAGATGAAGGGCATTGCCGAGGCGTTGCGGTCAAAGGAAGTCATCGAGCTTATTTCGGTGCAGAACGGCGTTGCCATGACATTGATTCAGTGGGCCGGCTGGACCAACGAAATGAACTGGATTCCCTGGCGCCTCCTCAAGACTCGGCAATCTGTTCTGGCATTCGCGGCGGAAATCGAAGCGGTTGAACGCGACAGGGTCGGTTATCTGACCGGCATCGGCACCGCTGTCGAAGCGGGCCTCCGGGCCA
The DNA here is from genome assembly GCA_016522385.1 of Pseudomonadota bacterium. GTDB lineage: Bacteria > Pseudomonadota > Alphaproteobacteria > Rhizobiales > Aestuariivirgaceae > JABDJG01. The sequence goes on along the minus strand of JAEKFU010000029.1, from coordinate 510 downwards.
TAGCCACCAACCGGTTCGCCGGCCGGCGCCGCAAGATCGATGTCTCGGGCGACGGCCGCAACAATGCCGGCCGGAGCCCTCTGGTGTCACGTATCATCGCCCAGGCTCAAGGCGTCACGATCAACGGCTTGGCGATCCTGACCGACGTCGCCGATCTCGATGTATACTACCGCCAGCACGTTATCTCCGGCCCTCATGCTTTCGTGCTCAAGGCTGGCAACTATGATGATTTTGCTCGCGCCATGCGGCTTAAACTCTTGCGTGAACTTGCGCCTGCGGTAAGCGGCAAGAGGCCTTGAAGTGCCTGAAGATCCATCAAACCGATTTGACATCGGTCGATCACATTCAATCCGATGTCGTTTTGCCCGGTAGCGCAAATGAATTGGAATGCGCCGAACAGGTCCGTGCAGTATACCCGCTACTGAAGGTCATCCCCCTGCGCGTCTATCTGGCAGTTGCTACCAAGCGCAATGGTTTCCTGGGCTCCCAGTACATGTTGCTCAACAAACC
>JAEKFU010000127.1 GCA_016522385.1 Pseudomonadota bacterium | reverse complement strand
AACCCGCCAGACCAGATGGGCCTCGTGATGGTCAACTACGCCGTCGGCCAGGACGATCTCCCACAACATCTCAATGATGCGACCCCGCCGGTCACGATCGTAGATTTCCTTTATTTTCCGGGTGAATCGGTGCAAGTCGGTGGCTCGCGCTTCGGCGTCTTCGGCTTCCATCACCAGATCGGCGATCTCGGCTTCAGCCATGTCAAACTTTTGCTGGAGCAGACGGTCGCGCACGGCAACTTCGGCCGGGTCGATATCTCCATCGATCCGAGAGGCATGAATAAGCAAGGCCGCTACGGCTTGGCGGGCACCGGCCTCCTGTGATTGAGGCTCCACGTCCGCGGTGAGAATGCTTTTCAGTTTATCCAATAGCATGAATGCAACCATTTTAAATGTGACCCAGCGCTTGACATGCCTAGTTGGCACATCGTGCTGTCAGGTCTTATGTCATCCTTTTCTATCGAAATATCAATGCTACTGGACGCTCGCACTCATGGCGGATTCTTTGAGCAGGATGTCAAATCGCTGGCGCAGCTTCTGGCGCAGATCCGAGCCAATGTGATCAGGATAGTGGGTGTTCAATATCTCCCTCGCTCGGTCATGCGCCATTTGCCGGATGTCTCGGGCGCCGGCGGCCTTCCATTCATCAGGTGCACTGCGGTCGGCAATTTCGGGATAGAGAAAATCGGACTTCATGCGGTCGTAGGTCTCCGCCTGACCAAGGAAATGGCCGTCGGTACGCACGACCTTGGCGATGGTGTCGACGGCCAGGGTGGCCTCGCTCACCTCGACCTGTGAGGCAGAGCGCAAAATGGCGCCGAGCATGTCATTGTCGATAACGTAGGCCTCGAAAGAGACACCCATCAGGCCGGCCTGCATGCCGCAGGCTTGCGTGATAAGATTTGCACCGGTCTGAATCGCAAGCGTTACCGACAAGGCCTTTTCGTAGCCCGCCTGGGCATCGGGTATCTTGCTGTCCGTTGCACCTGCGATCGTCGAATTGGGAAGGCCATAATAGCCGGCCATCTGCGTGGCGATGGCCGTTGCCAGCGCCTGCTCGCCACTACCGCCGCTCATGCCGCCAGTGCGCAGGTCGGTAACCATAGGGCGCGGTCCGCAGATGACATACGCATTGGAGTCGATCAGCCAGGCAAAGATCATGCCGGCAAGAGCCTCCACCATGGTCTGGGCGACCGAACCAGCCATGGTGACCGGGCTAGATGCGCCGAGCTGGCCAAAAATGTTGGCGAGGACCGGCATACCGGCGCGAACCGCTGCAGCCATGACCTCACATGACTCGGCATGGAAGCGCAGCGGCGGGACGACATGATTGACATTCATCGACAGGAACGGACGGTCGCGGAACGCTATTTCTGAGCCCGCTATTGCGTAGCACATTTCGGCGACCGGCCGGACATGTTCCGGCTGGCTGGCGCTAACCATGACATGTTTTGCTGTTCCCGCCAGACTGGCAAAGGCGGTGTTGATGTCGAGCGTCCGCTCGTCTTCCATATCGCGCGCCACCAGCGAGCGTGAGAAAAAGTGAACATGTTCAAGCGCATCGACCAGACGGGCGGCGTCATATAGATCGCGAAGAGTCGACGAACGATAAGCGCCGGTATCAAGGTCGACGATATGTGGCGCAGCACCGCCAGAACCAACATATACACGTTGACCTTCCAGCTTCATCTCGTGACCCGGGCGCTGACCGTGCAGGGTGACACTCTTGCACAGGCCGTTGAGTGCCCGTTCGACCAGCGCAGGCGGGAAGGTCAGGCGACCTTCATCGGTAAGCTTGCCTCCGGCGGCGGTGACTTTTTCGATGACGAGGGGCGGCGCATCAGCCAGGCCGACCGTATCGAAGATTTCCAGTACCGCTTTATGAATTCTGTCAAGTTCTTCGATTGCAAGCGGCGCGAAGCGGCCGCCGCGAATCTGCATGTCCACCGTTACCGGGGCTCCCCGACCTTGTGTTGCGGTGCCGGGTACACGCTGACGCCGTCTGCGCCGGCCGGTGTTGGATTCCCTAGTCATGTGCGGTTTCAGGGATTGGCATGGGCCGCTCAGCACTCTCAGTCGGCAAATGGTTCGGGCTGTGCCGGGCTGGTGGCCAGCCAAACAGATTTGGTCTGCAAGAATGCCCCCATGCCGGCAAATCCGTTCTCGCGGCCATAACCAGACTGTTTGTAGCCACCGACCGGCGACTGCGTCGCAGCGTTAAAGTAATTGTTAATATAGACGGTGCCCGCTTCGATACGTTCGGCCATACGGATGGCCCTTGCCGTATCGCTGGTCCAGATGCCGGCGGCCAGGCCAAATATCGAGTCATTGGCAATCCGGACAGCCTCGTCTTCATCATCAAACGGCAGAATGGCGATCACCGGACCAAATACCTCCTCGCGGGCGAGCTTCGTGTCATTGGTGACATCAGCAAAGATCGTCGGGCCGATGTAGTAACCCTGTTCCGGTCCCTTACCGCGGCCATCCAGCACCAGCCGCAAGCCTGATTGCTCGGCCGCCGCGATATCGCGTAGGACCTTTTCATAGTGCGGCTTGTTGGCGATGGGACCGATACGGGTAGCAGGATCATTGGGGTCGCCGATGCGGGCATTCGACGAAACTTCTGCGAGGCCCTCGGTGAACGGCTCCACGAGGCTACGATGCACCAACGCGCGCGAACCGGAAATGCAGCTTTGACCCGTCGCCGGAAAAATTCCGCTGGCGACACCGTTAACAGCAAGGTCGAGGTCGGCATCTTCAAGCACAATCTGCTGAGACTTGCCGCCAAGTTCCATAACCACAGGTTTGACCTTGCGGGCTGCCGTGCTGGCGACCATGCTGCCGCCCGGTACACCGCCGGTGAAACTGACCATCCGGACATCCGGGTGATCGACCAGCGGCTCGCCGGTGGTTGGTCCGTAGCCGGTGACGACATTGATCAGGCCTGGCGGCAGATCGGCTTCTTCCAGCACACCCATCAATTCAAGCGTTGAAGCTGATGCGTGCTCAGACGGCTTTACCACGACTGTATTGCCCGCAGCCAACGCCGGGGCCAGTTTCCATATCAGCACGCTGAGAGGCGAGTTCCAGGCAGTGATGAGCGCGCAGACGCCGAAAGGTTCGTGGCGCGTATAGTTCAATATGTCCGGCGCATCGACCGGGATCAGCGCGCCCTCGAATTTATCCGCCATGCCGGCATAATAGTAAAAACTGTCTGACTGCCAGGACTTGAGCGGCGGTGTAATGTTTTTGGCCAGCTTGCCATTGTCACGGGTCTCAACGTCGCCGAGGCGCTCGGCATTCGCGACGACAATGTCGCCTATGCGACGCAGCAGCCGGCCGCGGTCGGCGGCATTCATTCTTGCCCAGGGACCATCATAGAAGCATTCCCTGGCAGCCTGAACAGCACGCTTTACGTCCTCGGCATTGCAATCGGGGATGCGTGCCCAGACCTCGGCGGTGGCCGGATTCTCGGTGTCGATCCATGTGCCGGAGGCCGGATCATGCCAAGCGCCGCCGACATAGAATTGGTAAATTTTCATGCCGTTATCCTTTCGACGTAAATCTGGTCAACGCGCGGATCCTCAGGTGGCAGCGGCGGGCGACCGAGGATCATGTCAGACGCCTTTTCGGCCATCATAATGACCGGAGCGTTGGTGTTTCCACTAATGAGGTCGGGAAAGCTTGAGGCATCGACGACGCGCAAGCATTCAACCCCACGTACGCGCAACTCGGCATCGAGGACCGCGTCTCGATCGCAACTTGACCCCATGCGACAGGTCGACGCCGGATGGTGCCCGGTCGTCGCCAGATTGCGCACGGCTTCCGCAAGATCTTCATCAGATGTAACCGACGGCCCGGGTGACATCTCGGGACCGATTACGCCCTCAAAGGCTTTTTGACGGGTGACTTTGCGCATATGACGCACGCCCGCGACAAGATCATCCACGTCCCCCAGATCTGCGAAGTAGCGCGGGTCAATCAGCGGAGTGTCCATCGGGTCGGCCGAAGCGAGCCGCAAAGTGCCACTGCTCTTGGGTTGAAGGATATTGATGTCGATTTGTACTCCGGCCGCCGCCGTCTTGCCGCGGGCAATGACCGAGCGGCCAATGTTGAGCAGATTTTGGATCGTCCAGCCGCTACCTGCAGCCTCTTCCTTGACCACCATCGGGGTAAAGAACACTTCCAGTTCGGGCACATACTCGTCACGAAGGGCGTGAAACAGGACCGTTGACCAGAACGGTGCCGCAGCCGGCCCGGAACGGGTCAGCAGATAACGCAGACCTAACAGGGCAGCGCGGTCAAGTCGCTGAAAGCGTGAGAAGCTCAAATAGTCCTCGAGCAGTGCAAACTGCGTCGGCATATTGGGATGGTCATAAAGTGTCGAACCTACTCCGGGCAGATCGACCTTTACCGGAATATCGTGCTCTGCAAGGTGGTCCGCTGGTCCGATGCCGGACAGCATCAGGCATTGCGGTGAACCAAAGGCGCCAAGACACAAGATCACTTCTCTATCGGCACGGACCGGACCGGTCGACAGGTTCAATCCCGTGGCGCGATTGCCGTCGAGCTCTACGCTAAAGACATACGCATCGGCCAACGCTGTCAGGTTCAACGGGCGTTTGCGTAAGTAGCTTTCGCAGCTAGATTGCCGGCGCCCTGCATGGACCTTGGCATCAAAACGACCGATACCGGCCTGGTAAGCGCCATTGAAGTCATCGTTCCAGACAGCCCCGGCCTGCTGGGCGGCCTCGACAAAGATCTCATTGATACGGTCATAGTTGCCAGCTGGCGTCAATTTCACGGGACCATCGGTGCCATGATAGGGATCGCCCTCGCGGTGTGGAGCACTACCGGAGCGTTTGAAATAGGGCAGTACGTCGCCATAGGACCAACCGGCGAGCCCCTTTTGCCGCCAGCGGTCATAGTCGGCAGGGTGACCACGGATGTAGATCATGCCGTTCAGTAGCGACGAGCCGCCAATACCTCGGCCGCGCGGATAGTAAATCCGCCGCCCATTGAGACCCGGCTGAGGGGTGCTTTCAAATCCCCAGTCGAATTCCGGGTTGCCAAACAGAAAGCCGTTGCCTGCCGGCATCGTAGCAAACAGGCTCTTGCCGCTGCCGCCGGCCTCAACCAGCAGGACCTCCAGGTCGGAGTCCTCAGCCAAACGGGCCGCCAGCACGCAGCCGGCGGATCCTGCTCCGGCTATCACATAGTCAAAAGATTTCATGCGCCGTGCGTTAGAGTTCGATACTGAATATTCGCAAGTTACACAGTTTCGAATATATGTCGCGTGAGAAAGTGCATCTCAAGACCATTGCACGGGCACGGACTCCGTCAGGATTGAATTCACCCATGCGGCAGTCAAGTGGAACGCGCAGCAGTTCACCATAACGTGAATCTCAACAGACCCGAGTGCGCGTGTGACGCATAGGCTACGCGGGGTCGTTTCAGATTACTGTATTTGGTGACCGCCCGTGTCTTCTAACATCAACACCCGGGAGGTGCGCCCAATTGGGGGCACACTCGTCCCGGGTGTTCAGTGTGTGGCAAATCCGATGCGCGGCTGTCCGCGCTTTCGGATCACTTGCTCAGTTTGGCCAGCTCTTCGGCATTCAGCGAGCCGTCACCATCGGCATCGGCACCCTTGAAGGCCTCTTCGCTGATGTCTGGCATTGCTGCCTTTGCCTCTTCCATCGAGACCATGCCATTGGAATCTGTGTCGATATCTTTGAGTTCAGCAGCATATGCGGAAGTGGTTGCAAAGGCGGAAACTGCAAGAACGGTAAGAAGCTTTTTCATTATTGATCCTCCAAAGTTAGACAATGCCGTTTTTTCGTGAACTCTCACGTACCCAATCAGGCCGGCATCGATGCTCCTCAACTGGGATCGCCATATGATCCCAGCTGATTGGTCCAAGTGAGACAAGAATCGCTCCTATTTCGGCCTATCCGGGGTATCTTTGTGACAAACAACACGTTGGCGACACGAGATACCCACACCGTCACAAATCGGCATTATTTTGGCCGCATGTTTTCGGCAAATGCGGCAATGGGCACAAGTTGTGCCAGATCCTAGAGCGTTTCTTTCATCCCGTGCAGGAAACTGGCAAGATTCTCGCCGAGAGCACTGCTGAGATAACCGCCTTCTTGGACCAATACCTTAGGTACATCCAGTTTACCGATGATCGAGGCAAAGCGGCGGAAGCCCGCGGTGGTAACGGTTGCGCCCTGCAAGGGGTCGGCCTCGTGGGCATCGAGGCCGAGGGCGACGATGAGAAAGCCGGGTGCAAACTCGGTGATACTCTCCATGGCGTATTCCAGAGCCCCGGCCCAGATGTCATCATCGCTCTTGAGCGGCAGCGGTATGTTGATGTTGTAACCCTTTCCAGGCCCGTTGCCGCGTTCGGTCTCGTAGCCGTAGAAGAAAGGATAGAACTTCCTTGGGTCAGCGTGGATCGAGACGGTCAGCACGTCATTGCGCCTGTAGAAAATGCCTTGCGTACCGTTGCCATGATGCACGTCGATGTCGAGCACCGCGACGCGGTCATCCGCTTTGCGCATGAATTGCGCGGCTATGGCGGTATTGTTGAGATAGCAAAAGCCGCCGGCGCGTTCTTCGTAGGCGTGATGGCCTGGTGGGCGGCACAAGGCATAGGCAACCGGCTCGCCCTCTACGACCATCTGGGCGGCGGTTAGAGCTGTGTTGGCCGACGCTCTCGCCACCTTCCAGGTGTCCTCAACGATCGGGCAGGAAAAATCCATCATGTGCCAGCCGGCGCGGCCGGTGACATTGCGCGGGTAGCGCGCCGGTCGCTCGACCGGGCGGATGCTTGGCATCACCTCGTTGAAGGCACCTTTGGGACGCTGCCATTGCTTGTGGGCCCTTTGCAGAAATTCCAGATAGCGCCATCTGTGCACTGCGGCTACATGCTGATCATCGAAGTTTCGCGCCGCATGAACGTCAATGCCCGCGCCTCTGACGCCGTCCAAAAGCCGTTTCGCGCGCTCCGGCTGATCCGGAAAATCAACGATATGACCCCGGCTCAAGAACCGCCCCGGCCTGTGGCCAAGCTGGACCGCGCTGAACACAGCTTTCATTACCCCACCTCACTCAGTTGCCCCTCCTGTAAGTGCACCACGCGATGCATCTTGTGCGCAAGGTCTAAATTATGCGTGGCAACAAGCGTAGCGAGGCCTTCTTGGGCGACCAATTGCATAAATTCGGCGTGGACGCGCTGTGATGTGCGCGGATCAAGATTGCCGGTTGGCTCGTCGGCCAGCAACAGGCCGGGCCGATTGGCAAGGGCGCGAGCAACCGCCACACGCTGTTGTTCGCCGCCCGACAGTTCGGCTGGTCGATGACTAAAGCGATCGGACAAACCCATGCGGTCGAGCAATTCGCCAGCCCTCTGACGTGCCGCAGACTTCGTGTCCCCGGCAATCAGCTGCGGCACCATTACGTTCTCAAGCGCGGTGAATTCCGGCAAGAGATGGTGCGACTGGTAGACAAAGCCGATTTCGTTGCGCCGGACGCGCGTGCGCTCGCGGTCGCTCAGCTCGGAGCAATTGCGGCCGTGGATGAACACATCGCCTGCGTCGGGCCTCTCCAACATGCCCGCAATATGCAACAGCGACGACTTGCCGCTGCCTGACTGGCCGACGAGGGCAACGATCTCACCGGTGCGTACTGTGAGGCTGAGATTAGAGAATATGTGCACGTCCTGTGCGCCTTGGTGGTAGACACGACTGACGCCAGACAGGCTGAGCGCGGGCGGGACCGGTGCGGTCATGGAGCTATCATTCATAGCGCAGCGCTTCGACCGGATCGAGCTTAGCAGCCCGCCAGGAGGGATAGAGTGTGGCCAGAAATGACAGGGTGAGAGACATTACGGCGACGGCAACGGTTTCGGTAATGCTCATTTCGGCGGGCAGTCTGGACAGATAGTAAAGGTTGGGATCAAAGAGGACGGTGCCTGTCAGCCAGGAAAGGAACTGCCGAATACTTTCTACATTTAGGCATACAAGAATGCCCAATACGATTCCCGCAAGCGTGCCAGTCACGCCAATCGCCGCGCCGGTCATGAAAAAGATGCGCTGGATACTGGCGCGCGTCGCCCCCATGGTGCGCAAAATGGCGATATCGTGCGCTTTGTCCTTCACCAGCATGATCAGGCCAGAAATGATGTTTAGCGCAGCCACCAAAATAATAAGCGTGAGGATCAAAAACATCACATTGCGCTCGACCTCCAGGGCATTGAAGAAGACCTCATTGGACTTTCGCCAAGAGATGAACTGCAAGTGTTGGTTTTCCGGTCTGCGCAATTCGTTGATGTAGGTGTCGATGCGAGCCGCATTCTCGGTCATCAACTCGATGGCACTGACCCCGTTACCAATGTCGAGGTATTCCTGGGCCTCGGCGAGCGGCATATAGACGACCGACTGATCATATTCTGACATGCCAATGTTGAAGACGGCAACGATCGAATAGTCACGAAACCTCGGTGCCGTGCCGAAGATCGTATCGGGACCTTCAGGCGAGACAAGGGTTAGATTGTCGCCCAATTTGAGGCGATGTCTCCAAGCAAGCCGGTACCCAACCGCCACGCCTTGAGAACTGTCGAATCCGTCCAGAGAGCCCTTCAGATTCTCATTGTTGATGCTGGGCAAACGCTTGAGATCGGCTTCACGCATGCCGCGGATCACGGCACCGGTATTGGTGGTGCGCGATGAGGCCATAACCTGGCCTTCGACAAATGGAATAGCTCGATCGACTCCTTCGACGCCTTCAAAGCGCTTGATGACGGCATCGAAGTTCTTAATCGGCTCCAGCGTGGTGGTATAGACCTGGGCATGACCGGAAAAGCCAAGAATCTTACTCATCAACTCGGTGCGAAACCCGTTCATGACCGCCATGACGATGATCAGCGTGGCCACACCGAGCATGATGCCAAGGAAAGAGAAGGCAGCGATCACCGAAATGAAACCTTCCTTTCTGCGAGCACGCAGATAACGGAAGGCGACCATGCGTTCATGGACCGAAAATGCACCGGGTTCGCTTAGGCTTGTGGACATCGATTCCTCAGTCGGCGAAAAGATTGATGATGCGATCGAACGGAACGTTTTCGCGCTCACCGCTGGCGCGATTCTTGACTTCTGCAACGCCATCCTTCAATCCGCGTGGCCCGATGATTATCTGCCAGGGCAGGCCGATCAGATCCATGCGGGCAAACTTTGCTCCGGCGCGGTCATCCTTGTCATCCAACAACACCGTCACCCCGACATCGTTGAGTCCGCGGTAGATCACGTCGCATTTGGCATCCGTTGCGACGTCTCCAACTTTGAGGTTGATCAAACCGACGCGGAACGGCGCCACCGCTTCGGGCCAGATGATGCCGCTTTCATCGTGGCTGGCCTCGATAATTGCGCCAGCCAATCGGGACACGCCGACGCCGTAAGATCCGGAGTGAATGGTTGCGGATTGACCCGTCTCATCCTGTACAATGCAGCCAAGCGGCTCGGAGTATTTCGTTCCGAAGAAAAATATATGCCCCACTTCAATGCCCCTGCCCGACAGGCGTTTTTCCACCGGCACACGTTTTTCGTATTCGGCCACATCGTGCATGTCGTCAGTTGCTGCATATTTCGCCGTGAACTCATCGACAATGCCGGCCACTTTGCCAACATCATCATAGTCGATTTCAAACTCCGACCAGTTCATGTCGTAGAAATCGCGATCAAAAAACACTTCGCTTTCACCGGTCTCGGCCAGGATTAGAAATTCATGGCTCTGGTCGCCACCAATCGGACCGGTTTCCGCCCGCATGGGAATCGCTTTCAATCCCATGCGCGCAAACGTCCTCAGATAGGAAACGAACATCTTGTTGTAGGAATGGCGGCCCGCTTCGGCGCTAATATCGAACGAGTACGCATCCTTCATATAGAACTCGCGGCCACGCATGATACCGAAGCGCGGGCGAACCTCGTCACGGAACTTCCACTGGATATGGTAGAGATTACGCGGCAGATCCTTGTATGACTGCACACCGGCCCGAAACATGTCGGTGACCATCTCTTCGTTGGTCGGACCATAAAGCATATCGCGGTCATGGCGATCGGTGATGCGTAGCATCTCCCTGCCGTAGTCGTCATAGCGACCCGATTTTCGCCATAAGTCGGCGGACTGGATGGTTGGCATCAGGATTTCGATGGCACCGGCGCGGTCTTGTTCCTCGCGGACGATCTGCTCAATGTTCTTGAGCACCCGGAAACCTGTCGGTAACCAGGAATAAATGCCGGCACTCTCCTGGCGGATCATGCCGGCGCGCAGCATCAGTTTGTGCGATACGATCTCAGCTTCCTTGGGATCGTCGCGCAGGATCGGCATGAAGTATTTGCTCAGTCTCATCCTAGGTCCTGTTGACAATCAGTCTTGCGGTGTTGGCGCGGAGAGAATCATCTCGTAGGGCGTCACAGTTGGGCGATCTTTTAGGACATTACCGATCTGAAACAAAGGGGCGCGTGATGTGACTAAGGCTGTCACAGAAATGCAATAAAAACAGATGACATGCGACGAGATTGTGATAAATTCCTGCGCTAACAACAACAAGGACAGCAGCTATCTGTCGCGTTCGCTGCGTTTGGGTAGTCCAAGTCTGGGGAGGAGGAAGCCGCCAACGGCGCGCAATCGAGTAGACTCGAATTGACGCAGCCCTTCGGGATCGCAAATGCGGCCCAAAGCATGGTGGGTCTGGACTGTAGTACAGCAAGGCTTCGGCCTTGCTTTTTTTTCAAGGTCTCTTTAGTTCCGCACCAAACTGAACGGTGTTGCCGGTTGGTCGGCTATTTTTCAAATTTGAGCAGGAAAGGAATATCGTCCAGAGAGAGCAGACCGCTTGCTGCGACACCATAACCGATACCGAAGATCACTGCAGATATCACCGTGGTGATCACGAACTTGCGGCCGATCCGAGGCTTTAGAGGGGCACTGGCCGCGTGGCCGGGCATGGATTCTTCACCGGCCTCATGGGCGCTCTGGTTGCCCCATGGCAGCACTGTAAACAGCACAACCCACCAAAGTATAAAATAGATTGCCAGGATGCTGGTCAGCGCCACACCAAGGTCTCCCATCCAATGCCTGAACGGTTCATCAATCAGGCCTGTTCGAGCTCAACCAGCGTGCCGCAGAAGTCCTTGGGATGGAGAAACAAAACTGGCTTGCCGTGCGCGCCGATCTTGGGCTCACCGTCGCCCAGCACTCGGGATCCCTCGGACACTAGCCGATTTCGTGCAGCGTAGATATCAACGACCTCATAGCAAATATGGTGAATGCCACCCGATGGATTCTTGTCGAGGAATTTTTGAATGGGTGAATTCTCGCCAAGCGGTTCGAGCAGCTCGATCTTTGTGTTTGACAATTCGACGAAGACAACTGTTACACCATGATCCGGCTCCGGCTGGGGTTCGGAGACCTTGGCGCCGAGCGTGTCGCGATAGACCCTTGCGCCGGCTTGCAGATCAGGCACTGCGATGGCGACATGATTGAGCCGGTCAAGCATGTAAGACCTCTTAAATCTGAATGTCCGACAAGGCATATCTTTGCAGACCGCATGGCGCAATGGGGCAAACGGCGACAGGTCGTCTCATTAGCTTTGCGCCAGTTGCTTTAGATGCGCCATGATCCAGCTGCGCGATTCCGGTGCCGGGATGCCTCTGGCTTGAAATATGTGCCGAGTCAGGAAATGTCCGGTTAGTTCAAGACCGGCGAGAACATCTTGCGCCGAAGGCGTAACGATGTTGCCGCCGACCAGGAACTGGGGTAACGCCAGCAATTTGTCGCGATAGGGCTCGCCGGCGGATGCGCTGACGGCCCGGGCTGACCTGGGCGAAACGAATACGAGGTCGTCATTCACACCAGTGGCTGCACAGTGAGTGAGATCAAGTCCATAACCCATATCATCAAGCAGTCCCATCTCCCAGCGGACCAACAGTGCCGGCCAAATGTCATCATCCTCCAAGGCATTCAGCACGATTTGCAAGGCGTCGAAGACGCGCTCATGTGGCTCTCTTTCTGGCAGAATTTGGGTGATTTCGGTGAGCGTAGTGAGGCCGGCAAGTTTGAATGGATCGTCAATTAATCTGGCGGCACGGAATGAGATGGGCTCGATGATGAAGTTGCCGAGATGGTCTTCCAATCTGGCGCGCCAGGTCGCCTGAACCTGGTTACCCGGTTGCAGAACGGGGCGCATGGTGCTTGAACGGCCGCCGCGGACCAGTCCCTTCCAGCGCCCCCGCTGGCGGGTAAAGATATCGGCAATGGCACTCGTCTCGCCGTGCCGTAAGGCGCTCAAGACCACGCCGGTTTGTTGCCATTCCATTTGTAACCGCCCACGCTAGAGCCTTGGTTGGCTGCAACAACTTACCGTAAGATCTGCCGTTTTACAGACCCATCATGCGCAGTCGTTCGGGATCCTGCCCCCAATTGCTGCGCACTTTGACGAACAAAAAGAGATGCACCGGTTGACCAACGGCTTCGGCGATATCTTTTCGCGCCGTCTGGCCGATTGCCTTTATTGTCTGGCCTGCCTTGCCCAGAACAATTTTGCGCTGGCTTTCCCGCTCAACATAGATCACCTGTTCAATGCGGACTGATCCGTCCTTTTTTTCCTGCCAGCTTTCGGTTTCGACAGTCGACGCGTAGGGCAGCTCTTCATGCAATCTCAAATAGAGCTTTTCTCTGGTTATCTCGGCTGCCAGAAGGCGCAACGGCAGATCGGCGATTTGATCTTCAGGATAGAGCCAGGGGCCGACGGGCAATCTGTCAGCAATGAACCTTTTAAGATCACCAACTCCGCTGCCGCTGACGGCACTGATCATGAATGTCGCGGCAAAGCCACAAGCCCGATTGCAGTCATCGGCGAGTTGCAAGAGCTGCTCGCGCGAGATCAGATCAATTTTGTTGAGGGCCAGTACCGCTTTGCAGTTGGTACTGTTCAGTGCCTCGATGATCTGTCTTGCCTCATCGTTCAACCCGACTTTCGCATCAACCAGCAGAACGACAATGTCAGCGTTCTTGGCGCCGTCCCAGGCGGCTGCGACCATGGCTTCGTCAAGCTTGCGTTTTGGTGAAAAAATGCCCGGAGTGTCAACGAAGACTATCTGCGTCTCGCCTTCAATTGCAATGGCGCGGATGCGGGCTCGAGTGGTCTGAACCTTGTGGGTGACGATACACACCTTAGCGCCGACCATATGATTGATGAGCGTCGACTTGCCGGCATTTGGTGCACCGATGATGGCGGCAAACCCACAACGGGGCTGAAGGTTGTGACTGTTATCCGTCATTCGACGGTAATCTGGTTAGCATCTAGAAAAGCCTGTGCCGCCAACTGCTCGGCCTTGCGTTTTGAGCTGGCCTCGCCAATTTGCGGCGGATAGTCCGACAGATGCACGCTGATTTTGAATTTTGGCGCATGGTCCGGAC
>JAEKFU010000115.1 GCA_016522385.1 Pseudomonadota bacterium | reverse complement strand
GTCCGGTAGCATCCTGAGAGAAGGTACCGAGAACGGTTCCGTCAACACTGAATGTCATGGCATTAATGGTGGCATCAAAGCCTGGGCGGCCGGCATAAATAAAGGTTATTTCATAAGTTGCACCGGCAACTGTCGACAAGCTGCGGTTAATATCACCAGCATCGGGGTAAGTGCCGGTAGGATCATCATTTAGTTCAATGTAATCGATCCCGTCCGGTGTGGTCCACGAACTTTGAGGTTCCGACCAAATCTCGATCACTCCATCGTCAGAATTCCAACCTTCGTAAGGCGCTGGGATGTGTTCAGCACCCGATCCGACATGAGACTCAAAATCAGTGGTAAAAATGACGGTATCAGCCAGCACGGCGCGCCACTCTTCCTGGACGTATTGGTTGACCGCAACATCGGCGTTCACGTCGCCGATTGTCACTTCAAAGTCCCAATCTCCTCCGAGACTGGCATGGCCGGTAAGGTCCTCGGAAGCAGCAATATCAGCGCCGGTGACCTTGGCAAGGGCGCGCATGGCCTGCTGACCGCTTTCGCCTTCACCAAAATTACAGCCGTAAATGAGAATGTCACCCTGGTCGGTTAGGGCCCCGGAGATTAGGGAGAGTTCGTCGGCGTGTTCGTTGGCGATGCTGGTGCTGTCAAGGACTGCATCACCAAGTTGCATCTGTCCGGCGTCTCCATGCGCGATGATGTGTATTACGTCGATGTCAGAGCGATTGCCGAGTATTTCGGCAATCTGTTCGACACCATCCCTTGATGGTTCCAGTATGAAGACTTCCGTGGTCGGTGAAATGCCTTGCAACAGAACTTCGTAACCTTCGACAGCCGAGTCCAAAAAGACAATCTCGTTGGTTGCGGCTGCATGTTGATCTGCACCCAACGCGGCGGCCAGTTCGTCAACATCCTCAACTGTCTCACCGGCCGGTGCGACTTCGATCGGTTCGGCGATGACTTCGGCGCCGGTCGCGACGGCCGCCGCATCAAATACGATGCGTTGTTCGAGCGCCAAGAGAGAGCTGGACGACGCCAACGAATCCAGAAACTTGGCGGTCTTGGATCCTTGCTGTTTGCGCACGACCGCGCCCAGGCCAGGAATTGGCTTATTCATCAACTCTCTCTCCTCGCCGACCGCTCAACCAAAAGGCCCCACGCAAGCAGCCGCAGTTGCCCCCAGAGACATGCGTCATCAGTGTCAAATATATGTCCGAAAGGAGTCCAGGCGGTTAAGCAAGGTGGTTAATTAAGCCTTGCCGAATTCTGAAAAACTATTGAAAAGATTGAAGAATTCGAGAAACGTCACGCTAGCGATATGATCGCAACACTGCGTTTGATTCGGAAGCGAAAGTAAACCTTCAGGCTGACAGGACGGCCGTCACATACCGTCAGCCCGAGGCCTTCATCAATTCATCGCCCTTCTTGGCACGTTCGGCCAGAAGCGTGTCCAGCCAGTCCGGGTCCATCTGCGGCACGGACGACAAAAGCAGCTCGGTATAGGGCGGGAATGGCGCGTTGAGGATCTTGGATTTCGGTCCCTGTTCGACAACGCCGCCCTGGAACATGACCACGATCTCATCGGAAATTGCTTCGACGGTGGCAATGTCGTGGGTGATGAACAGATAGGTGATGTTGAACTCGCTTTGCAGGCGCAACAACAACTTAAGGATGCCTTCCTGGACAATCTGATCGAGTGCCGAAGTAACCTCATCGCAAATGATGACATCGGGTTCGGCAGCTAGCGCCCGGGCAATGCAGATGCGCTGCTTCTGGCCACCGGACAGCTCACTCGGCAGGCGGTCGATGAAATCCTCATTGAGCTCGATCAGCTCGAGCAGCTCGACGACCCGGCGGTCCCGTTCTGCACCACGGAGGCCGAGATAGAACTCGAGCGGCCGTCCAATGATATCGCGCACGGTGTGGCGCGGGTTCATGGCTGTGTCGGCCATTTGATAGATCATCTGGATGCGCTGCAGCTGCTCTTTCGAGCGATCCTTCAAGGCCGGCGGCAAGGGTTTGCCGTTGAAATAAACCTCGCCTTTCATCGGCGGCAGGAGACCCGTGATGACCCGGGCAGCGGTCGATTTGCCGGAGCCCGACTCACCGACGATGGCAACCGTGCGGCCGCGTGGCACCTGTATAGTGACGTCGTGCAGCACTTTGACATCGCCACCGTAACTGGCATCGACTTCGTGCATACGCAGCACGACATCATCGTTCTTTTCTTCTTCCTTGAACAGCGATCGCACTGCCCACAGTGTCTTGGTGTACTCTTCCTGCGGTGATTTCAGCATCTTCCGGGTATCGGCTTCCTCAACCTGGTTGCCGTAACGCAGAACCTTGATCTTGTCAGCCATCTGAGCAACCACGGCAAGGTCGTGGGTAATGTAGATGGCCGCCGTGTGGAAACGATCGACGATTTCGCGCATGGCAGCAAGCACTTCGACCTGAGTGGTGACGTCGAGCGCCGTGGTCGGTTCGTCGAATATGATCAGATCCGGTCGCGATGACATGGCCATTGCGGTCATCGCGCGCTGCAATTGACCACCGGAGACCTGGTGCGGATAGCGATAGCCGATGTTGTCGGGATCGGGCAGCTGCAGATCGGCGAAAAGCTTCTTGGCATCGGCTTCGGCATCGGCTTTGGGCATAATGCCGTGCGAGACAGCAGATTCGATCGTCTGGTTCATTAGCTGGTGAGCCGGGTTGAACGCGGCCGCAGCACTTTGCGCCACATAGGCGATACGCGAGCCATGCAGGGCGCGGCGCTCGGTTTCGCTAATGGCGAGCAGATCGATACCGTCAAACATGATTGTGCCGCCGGTGATCTTGCAGCCCGGCCGGGCAAAACCCATGGCGGCAAGGCCCAATGTGGACTTGCCAGCGCCACTTTCACCGATCATGCCCATGACCTCGCCGCGCTTTAGCGTGACATCGACCCCCTTGATGATCGGATGCCACCGGTCATCACTGTAGCCGTCAATCGTGACGTCGCGCATTTCGAGGAGGACTGCGCCCTTCTCGCGGCCACCGTCCTGTTTGCTCTTAGTGTTCATCACGCAAACCACTCGTTTTGTGCAGGAACCAGTCGACGACGAAGTTGACCGCCACGGTCAGCAGGGCGATGGCGCCCGCCGGCAGCAGCGGCGTGATGTCGCCATAGGTGATCAGGGTGGCGTTCTCGCGCACCATTGATCCCCAGTCGGCGGTCGGCGGCTGAATGCCGACACCGAGAAATGATAGGGCCGAAATGGTCAAAAACACGAAGCAGAACCTGAGGCCGAATTCCGCGACCAGCGGCGGCATAATGTTTGGGATGATCTCCTTGCGCATGATCCAGCCAAGGCCCTCGCCGCGTAATTTTGCGGCCTCGACATAGTCCATGACCACGACATTCATCGCCACCGCGCGCGCCAGGCGAAACACGCGGGTCGCATCGAGAATAGCGATGATGATAATGAGATTGAGAATTGTCGAACCGAAGATCGACAGCAGCATCAGTGCAAAAATGAGGCTCGGAATAGCCATCAGGACGTCAACGGCGCGGCTCAGGATCTGGTCAAACCAGCCACGCTGAATGGTTGCCAGGACACCCAGGCCGCCACCGACGGCAAAAGACAACAGCGTTGTGGCGACTGCAATGCCAATGGTGTTCCTGGCGCCGTAGATCAGACGGGTCAGCATGTCGCGGCCCAGCTGGTCGGTGCCGAATGTGTATTCATCACTCCAGGGTGCGTAGGGAACGTCGAATACCTGCGACTCGCCATAGGGCGCAAGCAACCCCGCGAACACAGCCACGAAACAGTAGCAGAATATGACAATCAGGCCGAACCAGGCGGTCAATGGCGCCTTCTTCAGGCCTCTCCACATGTTTTCCCAGACAGTGCGCCGGGCACGAACAGCGCCGACTTCGGCGGCAGCGCTATAGCCTTGATCTGTTTCAGTACTCATCTTGGGTGCAACAGCCTCGGATTGGTAACGATTGAAATGACGTCGGCAAACAGGTTGAGCAGGATGTAGGTCGCGGCAAAAATCAATGCACAGGCCTGCACGACGGGAATGTCGCGCGAAGTGACCGAATCGACCATCAACTGACCAATGCCGGGATAGACGAACACCACCTCAACCACGACCACGCCGACGATCAGATATGCCAGGTTGAAAGCGATAACGTTGACGATCGGTGCCCAAGCATTGGGCAGGGCATGATGGACGATGACGTTGGTGCGTGACACGCCCTTCAACTGCGCCATCTCGATGTACGGACTGGCGAGAAGATTGATGATGGCGGCACGGGTCATGCGCATCATGTGTGCAACGATGACCAAGGTCAGGGTGATCGCCGGCAGCATACATCGCAATACTCGTTCCCAGAACGGTGTAGAATCGCTGACATTTGCCAGCGACGGAAAGATCGGAAAGGTCACCGCCAGCAAAAGCATCAGGATGTAGGCGACGAAGAATTCCGGGAAGGAGATCGTGGTCAGGGTCATGGCGTTCACGGCGCGATCGAACCAACTGTTGCGGTAGAGCGCGGCCATGATGCCGAGTGTGAGTGCCAGCGGCACGGCGATGATGGCGGTCATCGCGGCGAGGAACAGCGTATTGTACAGGCGCGGCTCGATCAGGTCGGAGACCTGGCGGACCGACCCGGCGGTACCGCCACTACGGCCGGAAAACGACGTGCCGAAATCGCCTCTCAAAACATTGCCAATCCACTCGAAATAACGCGCGGTTGCCGGCCGGTCGAGGCCCAGCTCCTTCTGGAATGCGGCAACGGTTTCAGGCGTCGCCGACTGACCGAGAATCGCCCTGGCGAAATCGCCCGGCAACAACTCCAGCGAAGAAAAGATGATGATCGACACGATCAACAGCGTCAGTAATCCGAGACCAAGACGCTGAATGACGGTTCTAAGGACCGGATGCATGTTACCTCCCCGTAGCATACATACTTGCAAGATGCGCATTGCGCTTAGCGGAATAGTGGCAAATTCATGGCCTAGATGCCACCCCCAAATTTCGACTATCTGCGAAATTCAAAACCACTGCGATAATATTGTCCCGGCGCAGCGCGCTATACCAGCGTGCGTTCGATAGTCTCGTTCCAGGACTTGGTGAACACGCATTCATCGCCTTCGTAGGCCTCAATGCGCGCCGTGAGGTGAAAGTGCGTCAGGCTTGCGGTCATCTCGCTAAAGGCCTCAGTGCGCACCGTCCAGTCGTCCCTGTGCAACTCCTGGGTCCAGTGGGTGGTGGCGTGAGCCGACAGGGGATCATCGGGCAGGATCGAATAGGTTTCACGGCCGATACTTCCGGTGATCAGGCCATGCG
>JAEKFU010000008.1 GCA_016522385.1 Pseudomonadota bacterium | reverse complement strand
ACCATTCTGACGGAGCGATTTTCCGGCAAGGTCAAGTATTGTTCCGCAGGCCGTATCTGGATACGGGCAAGGAGCAATGCGCCGGATTTGCCGGAAATTCGCCCGTCCCGAAGGGCTTGCCCCGGGGTGGGCTGCAGACGGCGAACCGGTCTTGCACGATGCCCCACATCGCGCGGCGCCCTGAACCTCAAGACACCCTCTAGTGCTTTTCTTGTCGCTTCGTCCGAACCATTGCAGAATCGATGTGAGCATAGGAAATTCGGCACATGAAATTCTCTGACCGCTTGGCCAAGTTGGTGCCGGATTTGTCGCACACGATCACGCGGTTCCCCATCTGTTGCCTCGTGGCACTGATATCATTCTTCATTGTCAATCTCGACATTGCAAAACTGGTCGACCTGATCACTGGCAACGAAGGACGGGTCTACCTTAGCCTGGCGGCGGCGTTTCTGGCGAGCGGCGCTGGACATCTTTTCGCTGAGGGACATCAGTTGTCTCGACCGCGTGGCGGCTTGCTAGCCAGCGCGCTTGGTGCAGCGTTTGGGCTGATCTACCTGTTCCACGAGCTGACGTCGGCGGACCCATTGTTCCTGTTCTCCGGCGCAGCTTTGCTGGTGATGACGGCCGGATACCTGCTGCCGAAAACCAGCGAACGTGCCCTATGGTTGTTCAATGCCCGGTTGGGGTTGGCGGCGGTTCTGGCCTTTGTGGTAGCACTAGTGTTTTGCGCTGGACTCACAGCAATCCTCGCAAGTCTCGATTACCTTTTCGACATCACCATTCGTGGCCGCTATTACGAGCACATCTGGGCGACCGGTGCGACCGTCATCGGTCCGGTATACGGCTTGTCACTGATGCCGCGGAACCTCGATGAGGAACTGACCTTCTCGGACCCGCCAACCCTGATCGACCGGGGTATTTCGGTGCTGATGAATTATGTTCTGGCACCGATGATCCTTGTCTATCTGGTGATCCTTTATCTTTACGCCGGCAAGATTGGCCTACAATGGTCATTGCCGAAGGGCCAAATTGGCATCATGGTGCTGGTGTTCGGGCTCGGCGGTACGGCGACGTATCTTATTGCCCGGCCGTGGGAAGATCGAGGCTCTTGGGTTCTCAGGTGGTTCCTTGCCAGTTGGTTCTGGCTGACAATCGTGCCAATCGTGCTGTTGGCCATCGCCGTTTATCGACGCATTTCGGACTATGGCGTGACACCCGAACGGTACGGCCTGGTGATCGTTGGGGTGTGGCTTGCAGCTATGGTAGCTTACTTTGCGATACGCCATCGCCAGGTTGCAAGCCGCACAATTATGTTGAGCCTTGGCGCGCTTTTGCTCATCGGTGCCTTCGGCCCATGGGGCGCAAAAGGACTGTCGGTGACAGTTCAGCTGGCCCGGCTCGATAAACTGCTGACACAACATGGCTTCCTGGTGGACGGCCGTTTGGCTGCAGCACTGCCCGAGTCCGAAAAAGTGCCCGCCAGCGCAGCGACAGACGGCGCGTCGATCATCGACTTCTTACGCAGAAATGACGAACTCCACCGATTAGAGCCTATGTTCGCGGGACGCAGTGACAGTCCTTTTGCCAAGACCGACAACAATTGGAGCATTGCATCCGCGATTAATGAACAGTTGGGTTTTCGCGCGTACGGGACGACGGACGGCGGTGGGCGCAACTTCTATTTCAACGGCTACCAGTCGTTGCAGACAGCGTTGCAAGGCGGGCTCTTGTTATATGGACCTGTCGTTGTGACCGCCTACTCGTCACGAAACATACCCCAACCCACGTCGGCCTCAGACATATCTGCCGTCATCGAGAACGGTCAGTTGGTCATCGAAAAGGGTGATGACAAGTGGAGCGACGATGCAGTTGAGATCTTGCGGAAGATTGAGTGGCATTCACGGAAGCGAGGATTCAGACATCAGCCATTGCGCCACGAAATCGAGTCGGATGCTGGTAAGGCGATATTGTTAGTGACTAACGCGAGTGGTGAGTTGGACAGTACAAGTGAAAAGATGCGCTCGATCAGTTTTTGGATGGTTTTGCCGTCTGCCCGGCCATAAAGCTCATTCTGCTGCAATCGCTATTTCGCTCGAAAGCCACCGCTTGAAGTCGTTCAGGGCACGTGAGCAGTAGGCGCGTTTGCGCGCCAGCTGCTTGTCTTTACCGCGCAGGCGCCTGCCAACAGTCGGTAACGGCAGCCGGACCGGCGGGAAAAGTCCGAAATTGATGTTCATCGGCTGGAACGACCGGGTGGAATTGTCGGTGGTTTCAATATGACCGCCGGTGATGTGGTTGATTAGGGCGCCATGTGCCGTTGTGGCGGGCGGCATTGTCATATCGCGAGCATGCGCCTGCACAGCCGACAAACGCCCGGCAATCAAGCCAGTGGCGGCGCTTTCGACATAGCCTTCTACGCCAGTGATCTGACCGGCGAAACGCACGCTCGGCATGATTTTGAGGCGCAGATGGCCGTCGAGCAGTTTCGGGCTGTTGAGAAAAGTGTTGCGATGGAGGCCGCCGAGGCGGGCGAACTGGGCATTCTCCAAACCGGGAATTGTTCGAAACAATGCCGCCTGTTCGGTGTATTTCAACTTGGTCTGGAAACCTACGATATTGTATAGCGTGCCGAGCGCATTGTCCTGGCGCAACTGTACCACTGCATAGGGTTTCACATCAGGCGTATGGGCGTTGGTCAAGCCGCGTGGCTTCATGGGGCCGTGCCGCAACGTTTCGGGACCTCTATCGGCCATCACCTCGATCGGCAAACAGCCGTTGAAATACGGCGTGTCCGCTTCCCATTCGTGGAAATCCGTCTTGTCGGCTTCGATCAGTGCACGGATGAAATTGTCGTATTGCTGTTTGTCGAGCGGGCAATTGATGTAGTCTGCGCCGGAGCCGCCGGGGCCTGCTTTGTCATAGCGCGATTGGTACCAGGCGATGTCGAAGTTGATGCTGTCGCGGTAGACGATGGGGGCAATGGCATCGAAGAAAGCCAGGCCATCATCTCCAGTGATTTCGCGAATTGAAGCGGCAAGCCCATCGGAGGTGAGGGGGCCGGTTGCGATGATCACATTGTCCAGTCCGGCCAAGTCTGAACCGGAAACCTCCTGTCTGCGCAACGTGATATTGGGATGATTGCTGATGCGGGTGGTGATGTCTTCAGCGAAACCTGCGCGATCGACGGCCAGGGCACCGCCTGCAGGTAGTTTGTGCCGGTCAGCGGTGGCCATGATGAGCGAGCTGGCCAACCGCATTTCAGCGTGCAACAACCCGACGGCATTGGTCTCTGCATCGTCGGAGCGGAACGAATTGGAGCAGACCAGCTCAGCGAGAGCGTCGGTTTTGTGTGCATTGGTGCCGCGCTGAGGACGCATCTCGTGCAGGATGACCCGGCAACCATAGTTCGCTGCGGACCAGGCGGCTTCGCAACCGGCCAAACCACCGCCGACAATATGGACATGCGCTTGTGTCATGTGCGTGTAGCTAGCATTGTCGTTTGATAATTTAAAGATCTGCGGCTACTTGGGGCGCTGTGCTTCGCCGATGAGCCATTTGTGAAATTCGCGCGCCGCGTGGCTCAGCGGTTGCTCTCTTGGCCGCAGCAAATAGAACCCGCGATCGGATTTCAGGGCTGCTTTAATCGGGCGTACCAGATCGCCCTGTGCGATGAAATCTTCTGCCAGTCTGCGGCCACAAAGCGCAATTCCTTCGCCGCGTAGCGCCGACTGGATCAACACCATGTAGTTGTCATAGGTCAGGCCGCGTCGCTCGGGTTTGCCGGTCACATCAAACGTTGCCAGAAATGCCTCCCATGTCACCCAGTTGCGGTCGAACTTGTCGAGATGGAGGAGAGTTTCGCCAAGTAGATCACCCGGTGTGGGGATACCGGAGCGACCCTGCAGATATCTTGGCGCGCATACAGGCCAGATCTCATCATCGAACAGCCTGACAGCTTCAACGCCAGGCCATTCACCTGCGCCGTAACGAATGGCCAAATCTATGCCCGCTGCGGTCAGGTCATAGACCGGTGAAGAGGCGACCAGCCGCAGTTCGATTTCAGGATGGGCAGCTCGGAAATTTGCCAATCTTGCCATCAGCCAGTAGGCAGCAAATGTTACGCTGGATGAAATCGTCAGCTCTCCCGGTCCGCGGTGACGGCGGATATCGGCGGCAACATTGGCAATGTGTTCAAGACCCATTGCGACGGCGCGATGCAGCCGGTCGCCTTCGGCTGTCAACTCCAAGCCCCGCGAACGGCGTTGAAACAGGCTGGTCCCAAGGTGGTCTTCCAGCAACTGGATCTGGCGGCTGACGGCGCTCTGGGTGACGTCAAGCTCCTCTGCCGCCCGGGTGAAATTGCGGTGCCGTGCCGCAGCTTCGAAGACCACCAGGCTGTTGGTAGGCGGCAGTGTGTTTCTGAGCGCGATCGCCATGATTAGAATTCATGCCGTGTGATGAAACATTGGAACTGCATGCATACACATAACAGGCATGTTGTGTAACGCAACCATGCTTTTTGGGAATGGTAAGGATCAACAATCCAAGCGAACTTGGACGTTGTCTATTCGGCCGCTTCGGTCTTTTGAGGTTTGCGATGCAGCGCGGAGCGCAGGAAGTCACCAGTGTAGGAACCCTCCGTCATTGCAACGTCTTCCGGCGTTCCAGCAGCTACGATCTCACCTCCGTCATCGCCGCCCTCCGGCCCAAGATCAAGGATCCAGTCGGCCGTCTTGATGACTTCAAGATTGTGCTCGATGACGACGACCGTATTGCCGTGTTCGACCAGTTCGTGCAGTACGTCGAGCAGTTTGGCGACGTCGTGAAAATGCAGACCGGTGGTGGGTTCGTCGAGCAAGTACAGGGTGCGTCCGGTGGCTCGTTTTGACAGCTCCTTGGCCAGCTTGACCCGCTGTGCCTCTCCGCCGGACAGGGTTGTGGCCTGTTGGCCGACTTTAATGTATCCGAGGCCCACTCTTTCAAGCGTGACCAGTTTGTCCCGCACGGCTGGGACAGCACGGAAGAAATCAGCCGCTTCCGCGACCGTCATGTCCAGCACATCGGCGATCGACTTGTCCTTAAACCGGATCTCCAGGGTCTCGCGATTGTAGCGGGCACCGTGGCATTCATCGCATGTGACATAGACATCGGGTAGGAAATGCATCTCGATTTTGATGAGGCCGTCACCCTGGCAGGCTTCGCAACGGCCACCTTTGACGTTAAACGAGAACCGACCAGGTCCATATCCGCGGGCCTTGGCTTCCGGCAATCCGGCATACCATTCGCGGATCGGCGTGAAAGCGCCGGTATAGGTCGCCGGGTTGGAGCGCGGTGTGCGTCCGATCGGGCTTTGGTCGATATCGATAATCTTGTCAAGAAACTCCAACCCCTCGATACAGTCATGTTCTGAGGGTACTTCACGCGAATTCATCAGACGGCGAGCGGCAGCGCGGTAGATTGTGTCTATGAGCAGCGTCGACTTGCCGCCACCTGACACGCCTGTGACGCAGCTGAACAGGCCCAATGGAATCTCGGCAGTGACATCTTTCAGATTGTTGGCGCAGGCGCCGGTGATGCGCAACAATCGAGTGTCATCGCGACGGCGGCGATTGCTTGGTACGGGTATCTGCATCATGCCGGTTAAATACTGACCGGTCAGAGAATTGGGGTTCATCATCACCACATCGGGTGTGCCCTGGGCAATGATTTCACCGCCGTGGACACCGGCCCCCGGACCGATGTCGATGACATGATCTGCGGTGCGGATGGCTTCTTCGTCATGTTCGACGACGATCACCGTGTTGCCGAGATCCCGCAGATGGATCAGGGTTTCAAGCAGTCGGGCATTGTCTCGCTGGTGCAATCCGATGGAAGGTTCGTCGAGAACGTAGAGAACGCCGGTTAGTCCGGAGCCGATCTGGGAAGCCAAACGGATCCGCTGGCTCTCACCGCCGGAAAGCGTTCCGGACTTGCGCGATAGATTGAGGTAATCCAACCCCACATCGACCAGGAATTTGAGCCGTTCTCGAATTTCCTTGAGGATGCGTGAAGCAATTTCACGCTGTTGCTCGCTCATCGTGTCCGAAATTCCATCGAACCAATCGCGGGCGGCACGAATCGACATTTGGGTGACTTCGCCGATATGTAGGCCACCAATCTTGACGGCCTTTGCCTGAGGCTTCAGACGATAACCGCTGCAGGCGCTGCACGGATGATCGGACTGGAAGCGGGCAAGTTCTTCGCGCACCCATGATGAGTCTGTTTCCTGCCAGCGGCGCTGGATATTGCCAATAACCCCCTCGAAGGGTTTCTTGGTCTTGTAACTGCGCAGACCGTCGTCATAAATGAAGGTGATTTCCTCGCCTTGCGAACCAAACAGAATAACGTCCTGCACGGTCTGTTCGAGTTCATTCCAGGGTGTGGTCATTGCCGCGCCGTAGTGTTTGCAGATCGCTTCGAGGGTTTGTGTGTAATAGGGCGATGTGTTGCCGGTCTTGGCCCACGGCACGACGGCGCCCTGGCGCAGTGAAAGATTCTGGTCGGGTACCACCAGATCGGCTTCGAATTTCAACTCGGTACCAAGCCCGTCGCATTTTGGGCAGGCGCCAAACGGATTGTTGAAGGAAAACAAGCGCGGCTCGATCTCATCAATAGTGAAACCGGACACAGGACAGGCAAAGCGCTGCGAAAAGATTAGGCGCTCATGGGTGTCATTGAGCGATTTGTTAGCGCTCGCTTCAGCTGTCATGTCCGCGTCTAGCGGCCTGTCGGCATATTCAGCGACAGCCAGGCCATCGGCCAGCTTCAGCGCGGTTTCCAGTGAATCTGCCAGGCGGCTGGCGAGATCCGGGCGGATGACGAGCCGGTCGACGACGACGTCGATGTCGTGTTTGAATTTCTTGTCGAGAGCCGGAACATCGGCAATTTCATGGAAGGTGCCGTCGACCTTGACGCGCTGGAAACCCTGCTTCAACAGATCGGCAAATTCCTTGCGGTATTCGCCCTTGCGGCCGCGCACGATCGGTGCAAGCAGATACAGCCTGGTGCCTTCATCAAGCGTCATCAACCGGTCAACCATTTGCGAGACTGTCTGACTTTCGATTGGCAGGCCGGTGGTCGGTGAATAGGCGATGCCGACGCGGGCGAACAATAACCGCATGTAATCGTAGATTTCCGTCACTGTGCCGACGGTCGAGCGCGGATTGCGGCTGGTGGTCTTCTGCTCTATGGAGATTGCCGGTGACAGACCGTCGATCTGGTCGACATCCGGCTTTTGCATCATCTCTAGAAACTGGCGTGCATAGGCTGACAGGGACTCAACATACCGCCTCTGACCTTCCGCATAGATTGTGTCAAATGCCAAGGAAGACTTGCCGGAACCGGACAGGCCGGTAATCACGATCAGCCTGTCGCGCGGCAATTCCAGCGATATGTTTTTCAAATTGTGCTCGCGGGCACCTTGAACGCGGATAACTCGGTTCTGTTCGGACATGTCGACGGATTAGACCAAAATAAGAACGTGGGCAATGGCGATGCGGCC
>JAEKFU010000041.1 GCA_016522385.1 Pseudomonadota bacterium | reverse complement strand
GCTCAATGACGAGGACAATCTCGTCAAGCCCGTCGGCTTGGCCTATGCCGTGCGTCCTGCGGACGCTCACATGCTGCAGTTCCTGAACACCTTCATCAAGGACTTCGTCCGCAATGGTGAACACATCACCTTGCGCGACAAATGGTTCGAGATCCTCGCCAAGCGCGATTGATCTGAGCTGCTGACGATATCTGGATCCTGGCCGGCCGAGAGCTGGCCGGGAGCCGGCAATTTGCGAGCGAACGCAACAACGTGGTGCGAACGATGCAACTGGAAAAATATCCGGCGCGGCATGTCCACAATTCCAATGCCGACGCCAGACGTGGTTATGGCGATGTCGAACGACAGATCCTCAATCTGGCCGCTTTCGAAGACGCCTGGTCGGAAATCCGCTCGTGGCCTGGATATGCGGTCACGCCCTTGGTTAGCCTGCCCGGGTTGGCCGGCGAGCTTGGTATCAGTGCACTCTACCAGAAGGACGAAGGCAAGCGGTTTGGCCTCATGAGCTTCAAGGCGCTTGGCGGCGCATTTGCGGTGTTGCGGCTGCTGCAGCAGTATCTGTGCGATGAACATGGCATCGACGGCGCCACGTCGGCAGATTGCCTAAAAGGGCTGCACCGGGACGTGACCCGTAAAGTCACTGTGGCAACGGCAACGGACGGCAATCACGGCCGGTCGGTTGCCTGGGGCGCCAGCATGTTCGGCTGTCGCTGCAAGATCTACCTGCATCGGCATGTCAGCGACTCCCGAGAACGTGAGATCGCCAAGATCGGTGCAGAAATTGTGCGGGTCAATGGCACCTATGACGACTCCGTGCGGCGGTGCGCGGCCGATGCCGACAGAAACGGATGGAAGCTGGTCGCCGATACGACGTCCGGTGGCGGCAACCCATCGGCACCCAAACTGGTCATGCAGGGCTACACGGTCATGGTTCAGGAAATCATTGACCAGATGCCGTCCGGGCAACCGCCGACACATGTGTTTGTGCCGGGCGGCGTCGGCGGACTGGCCGCTGCCGTGGCCGCGCATATGAGCGAACGCCTCGCCGAACGCAGACCGCGCATCGTTGTCGTCGAACCGGACAATGCCGACTGCATCTTGCGCAGCATCATGGCAGATGCGCTGACCCCCGCAGAGGGAGACCTGGACACCTTCATGTCGTGCCTATCGGCTGGTGAGGTTTCGCCGCTGGCGTGGCCGATCCTGCGCACGCAGATCGACGATGCGCTGGCGTTGCCCGACGCAGCTGCCGAAGATGCGATGCGTGTGCTTGCACACGGTGTGGCCGACGATACTCCCATGGTCTCTGGCGAATCCGGTGCAGCAGCCGTCGCCGGGGTGATTGCAGCAAGTCTGGATCCGGCGCTACGCGACGCATTGCGGCTCGGTGAAACGTCTGTCGTCGTGACAATCGGCAGCGAAGGAGCGACCGATGCGGAGACTTATGAGCGCGTGGTCGGCAAGACCGCCAGGCAAATCGAGGCGGCGGCCTAGATGTCAGCCTATCTGCCAGCCGCCGTCCACGGTGACCGACTGTCCCGTGACATAACGCGACAGACTGCTGGCCAGATAGACATATGTCCCGGCAAGATGGTTGAGAGGGCCCAGATGCCCGACCGGTATGCGGCTTTCGAGGGAGAGCCGGACCTCTTCCTCTGTTTGGCCGGTCAGTTGG
This sequence comes from Pseudomonadota bacterium, assembly GCA_016522385.1. Lineage (GTDB taxonomy): Bacteria > Pseudomonadota > Alphaproteobacteria > Rhizobiales > Aestuariivirgaceae > JABDJG01. The sequence goes on along the minus strand of JAEKFU010000041.1, from coordinate 3,327 downwards.
GCGCGGTCGCGAAACAATTGCCGCATCATGTCGGTGTCCATCTGGCCCGGACAGACGCAGTTGACGAGAATGTCATGGCCGGCAAGCTCGGCTGCCAGACACTGCATCAGGCCGACCATGCCGAACTTGGAGGCGGAGTAGGCGGCATTCTCGCGGCCGCCACGCAATCCGAACAGGGAGGATGTCAGAATTATGCGGCCGCCCGCGCCCTGGTCGATCATTTGCCGGGCAAAAATCTTGCAGGTGACGAAGGCACCAGTCAGATTGACGTCGATGACACGCCGAAAATCGGCCGTATCCGTATCGACGGCGTGTTGCAGAAGCAGGATACCGGCATTGGGAACGACGATGTCGACCTTACCGTAGGCCGAAATTGTCTCGGCGAGAGCCTGTTGCGTCTGAGCTTCATCAGCGACATCAAGCGGCAAGGCGCGCGCGAACTTGCCGAGCTCTTTCGCCGATCTGTCTACCTTGTCGGAATTGATGTCTGCAATCATGACCCTGGCGCCGTGCTCGATAAACGCCTCGGCGACCGCCAGTCCTATCCCCTGCGCGCCGCCGGTGATGAAAGCGACCTTGCCGTCGAGCAGACTCCCCTCACCCATGGCACCCTCCACAATGCACTGATGCGGACACTATTCGGCACCGATCATTGCGGGTCAAGTTCACCTCGACCTGGACATTACCTTTTTGCTGGAAGGCCTCGCCTATGACTGAGCGCAAAATCTCTGGGTCAATTGCCCGCAGCGCTGAGGACATCGAAGCATTTGTCGATGCCCAGCAATCCCGGCTGCTTGATTTGTGCTCAGATCTTGTTGCCGCCCGCAGTGTCAACCCACCGGGTCGTACCGTCGAGGCGGCAGCCATCGTCGAAGCCTTCCTCAACGAAAACGACATCGTTTGCGAGACCTTGGCAAGTGTGAGCGACAAGCCGAACTTGATGTCGCAAGCCGACGGCACGGAATCCGGCCCTCATCTCATTCTAAACGGCCATCTCGACACCGTGAGTCCGGGACGAGAGGAGGATTGGTCGGTGCCGCTGTTCGAGACCCGATTGTCGGATGGAAAGATGACCGGTCTGGGCATGGGCAACATGAAGGCAGGCGTTGCGGCACTCAGCATGGCGTTTGTATGGCTGGTCAGAAATTCTGACACATGGCCGGGAAAAGTCAGCCTGACGATTGTGGCCGACGAGACCGTCTTCGGGCCAGACGGGGCGGGATGGCTGCTCGGTCAGCGTCCCGATCTAAAAGGGGATTCCGTCATTTGCGGTGAAGGGCCAGGCGATATGAACCTGGCGATTGCAGAAAAGGGCCTTCTTTGGGTTGAATTGATGGCGACGGCGCCATCTGGACAGGGCATGCTGTCGCAAATCGAAAGTTCTGCCGTAACGCGCCTTGCCAGCGCTATCTGTGAGATCGACGCCTGGAACGATACGCAGGTGGCGCCGCCAGAAGAGATAAGGGATGTCGGACAACATGCCGGGGAGCATGGCCAGCGTTTATCGGTGAACGCTGGAACGATCGGGGGTGGCGACTTCGTCAGTCAGGTAGCCACCAATGCAGTTGCGGAAATCGACTTTCGCATTCCACCCGGCATGTCGACCGGTGAAATCGAGAATAGGCTTTCCGAACTTTGCGCCCGTAAAACCGGGGTGACTTGGCGCAGGATAAAGGGCTGGGAGCCCAACTGGACCGCGCCGGGAGAGCCGATTGCAGCGTCGCTCGCACGCTCCGCCAAGTTGGTCACTGGCGTGTCCCCCAACCCGGTCGTACGCCTGCCGGCGAGCGATGCCAGCAGATGGCGGGCACTGCGGATACCTGCAATCTGCTTCGGTCCACAGCCGCTACTCGCCTCCGGTGTCGACGATTTCGCCTTTACCAAAGACATCTTGGATTGCACAAGGATTTATGCATTGACCGCGGCGACCTACCTACACAGCGACCCGCTGTAATGTCGCATTTGGGTCAACGCCAGACCTTTGACACCGCTGATCGGCGAGTCTGGAGTTCATCGGTGGGCGGACACCGGGTTAGCGGGAAAGCAATATCTCTGGCCCCTCTTTTTTCGGCAAGTCATCTGCGATATTCAACCAAGAAAGCTTTTCCTCATAGGCAACATGGAGTTGTGGCTCAAATCTTTCGGGCTCTTCCAGTGCCGCCACGTAAAAATGCATGAGACCCGTCAGGCGTTGCGAGCGAAACGAGAGCGGTGTACCGCAGTTTCCACAGAAGGTTCGTTCTACACCGGGGGAGGAATGGTAGATCTTGGGCGCTTCGCCCGTCCACCTCCATTGTGCGTCCGGCGCGCCTATGTAAGTCGTCATCGGCGCAGAACACTGCCTTCGGCAGCTTTCGCAATGGCAGGTGACGCACCATTTGACAGGGGTATCGATTTCGAAGCTAACTGCTTCGCAAAAACACCTGCCGCGGATTGTTTCGGCCATGAAGTTCTCTCGTTTTGATATCTCGTTCTACTGCGCGCTGCGGTGCCATGCGCGAGTTCCGGGTTCATGGTAGCCGATTAAGCATCACCGCTAAACTCTGGCGTGGTACAAAGGCCCTTAGTCTAGGGAGTGAATGCCATGCTTGACCAATCTTACGTTCACGGCGCCAGCGCCGTTCCGCTGATCGGCCAAACCGTTGGTGGCAATTTCGATGCCGCAGTGGAGCGTTGGGGGGATCGCGACGCGCTGATTGTTCGCCATCAAGACATCCGCTGGACATACCGCGAGCTGCAGCGCGAGGTGGACGGATTTGCCGCTGGTCTGCTTGCTCTCGGCCTTGAACCCGGCGACCGCATCGGGATTTGGTCTCCCAACAATGCCGAATGGGTGATCAGCCAGTTCGCCACAGCCAAAGCCGGGCTGATCTTGGTCAATATCAATCCGGCTTACCGGATTGCCGAACTCGAATATGCGCTCAACAAGGTGTCGGCCAAGGCTCTCATTCTGGCGGCCACCTTCAAGACCAGCGACTATCTTGCGATGATCCGCGAACTCGCGCCAGAAATCGACAACAGCATGCCGGGCGATTTACAGGCCGAGCGGTTGGCGCATCTGCGAACCCTGATCCAGATCGGTGGCGAGACCGCACCTGGTCTGTATGCCTTTGCTGAGGTCGCGGAAATGGCAGGCCAGAGCGAGCGCGACCGCTTGGAAGATTTGTCCTCGTCCCTGCAGTTCGACGATCCCATCAACATTCAATTCACCAGTGGCACGACCGGCACACCCAAAGCGGCCACGCTGACTCACCACAATATCGTCAACAACGCGCTGCTGGTCGGTCGAGCAATGGAGCTGAGTCGCGAAGACCGTCTGTGCGTACC
>JAEKFU010000012.1 GCA_016522385.1 Pseudomonadota bacterium | reverse complement strand
ACCATGGATCAGTCAAAGCACAGCCACCCGCAGGAACAGTTCGCGTTCTATCGTCAAAAGCCTGAAGGAGACATTGATCCCGCCGGTGAGGCCGGTTGGTATCTTCAACGCGAGCGTGAGCGGCGTGGTATGTCGCTGGAGGTTGCTGGTGAGGCTTGCGGGATCCATCCACATCATCTCGAAGGAATCGAGCACGGCGATCTGACGCAGTTGCCGCCGCGCAGCGAGGCTTTGCGCATGGTGGGCATCTATGCGCAATTTCTGCAGTTCGACCCACAGCCGCTGGTTTTGCACTACGCGCAGTTCCTTCCGCAACCCATGCCGATGGCCAAGCATGGCAAGCCGCGTCGGCCACATCCGTTGACGAGCGCAAAGATCATCAAGTTCAATAGTATCGACAAGCTGAAGTCGGCAGCATCCGGCGCCGGTGGTATCGTGGCCTCGGTTCTGGCAGCGATCGTCGTCTTTCAAGGCATGGTGTTCGTTCTCTCGCCGGATGGTCCCGAGAGTGGTTCCTTGACTGCGGTCCCGCCGACAACGGTACAGGCCGCTGATGCCAATTCAAAGAGCATCACCCGCCAGTCCTCGGACGGCGAGATCGTGGCGTCGATCAACAAGGTGACCGAGAGTGTGTTGCAGGATTCACTGGAATATAAGATCAAGCAGTTGGCACGTGAGGCTGATCAGTCCGCAGGTGGTCTGAGCGGCTTGACCGAATTGCTCCAAAGGAGCACTGGTGAAATCCAGATTCCACTGCCGAAAGCCAAACCGTCACGGGCGGACAAATCGACAGCTGCTCATGCTGAGCTCGCCAAGGTGCCAGCGATGCCGTCTGCATCGCAGACTCGTCTGCCAGGCAAGGTTTCTAATCAAGAGAATGCCGATGCCAGGCTTGTTCTCAAGGCGCATGCCTCTGTGTGGATAAGAATTGAGGACCGTCAGGGAAATGTCGTCATGACCCGAACGCTGCGCAAGGGCGACATCTACCGGGTGCCCAATCGTGACGGACTCATCGTGATCGCGCGCGACGGCGGGCTGATCAGCTACTCGATTGACGGTGTCGACAAAGGACCACTTGGCAACCGCGGTGAAATCCTGGTGGGACGGCCGTTGGATCTCAGCTTCTTGGCCAACAAGAAAGGTTAGCGCCGACCAGGCGCCTGATCGGGGTTCAATTACCCAGAATGCCTCTTTGCGGTCGGACCGATTTCCGTCTAGAACGCCACTTATCAAACTATCAAATGCACTCAACCTGCAGCGCGGGATGCCATGTCGTTCGTGAACTCGGAAAAGATTGCCCTCATGCTTGAGCGCTTCGCTGCGATCGAGGAGGAGATGGCAAGCGGCCCGGACAGTGACACATATGTAAGCCTTTCCAAGGAATACAGCGAGCTTGAGTCGGTGGTAAAGGTCGTGAAGGAGCTGCAGGCAGGGCTCGAGGAGCAAACCGGTCTTGCCGAGATGATCGAGTCAGGCGAGGACGAAGAGCTAGTGGCGATGGCACAAGCGGAGCTTGATGAACTTGCCGTACGGATCGAATCTCTGGAGTATGAACTGAAGCTGTTGTTGTTGCCAAAAGACGCGGCTGATGAGCGCAATGTCATTCTCGAAGTTCGCGCCGGCACTGGTGGCGATGAAGCCGCGCTGTTTGCCGGAGACCTTTTTCGCATGTATCAGCGCTATGCGGCCAACAAAGGCTGGCGCGTCGAAGTGATGTCGCTGCACGAGGCCGGCGTTGGCGGGTACAAGGAGATCACGGCGAGTATTTCGGGCAACGGTGCCTACGCCCTTTTGAAATTCGAATCCGGCGTGCACCGAGTCCAGCGTGTGCCGGAAACCGAGGCGCAGGGCCGTATCCATACATCAGCGGCAACGGTTGCTGTTTTGCCCGAAGCCGAAGATGTCGACATTGAAATTGATGAAAAGGATCTGCGCATCGACGTCTTCCGTGCCTCGGGGCCGGGTGGTCAGTCAGTGAACACGACAGACAGTGCCGTGCGCATTACCCATCTGCCGAGTGGACTTGTGGTCAGCCAGCAGGACGAGAAATCCCAGCACAAGAATCGGGCCAAGGCGCTCAAAGTGCTGCGTGCCAGGTTGTTTGAGGCCGAACGCCAGCGCATTGATGAGGAACGTTCTGAAACGCGCCGCGGGCAGGTGGGATCCGGCGACCGGTCTGAACGCATCCGCACCTACAACTATCCGCAAGGCCGGGTCACAGACCACCGCATAAACCTGACCTTGTACAAGCTTGACCAGATCATGCAGGGCGAAGCGCTTGATGAATTGATCCAGGCGTTGATTACTGAGCATCAGGCCGAATTGTTGTCAGCCAGCCAGGAAAATGCCGCCTGACTGTACAATCACTGTCGGCCGGCTTCAGCTACTGGCAAAACGTCGACTTGCAGCTGCCGGTATCGAAACGCCGGCGCTTGATGCCCGACTCATCATACAGTGTGTGCTGGGCATAACGCACGAAGCGTTAATCGCATCGCCGGATCAGCCCGTGGACGCCCAGCTAATAGGGCATGTAGATGCGTGCCTCGCACGCCGTGAGCAGCATGAGCCGGTATCGCGAATCGTCGGCGAGCGCGAATTCTATGGTCGACCGTTTCTCGTCACTCCCGATGTGCTGGACCCGCGGCCGGATACCGAGATACTCATCGAACATGTGCTGGATCTTGTGCGGGAAGATCTTTCGAGTCACCGGCCACTGCGGTTGTTGGACATTGGAACCGGCTCAGGGGCTGTTGCTGTGACCCTATTGGCGGAAATCGCCGATGCATCAGCAAGCGCAACGGACATTTCAGAGGCTGCCCTGCAGGTTGCCCAGCGCAATGCGCAACGGCTAATTAAAATTGGGCGTATCGATTTCATACATACGTCGTGGCTTGAGGGGATTTTGGGAACCTATGATTTAATTGTTTCGAACCCCCCCTATATATCGAGCGAGGCGATCACGGACCTGGCGCCCGAGGTCGCAAATTATGATCCAACCGTTGCGCTGGATGGTGGCCGTGACGGTCTGTGTGCATATCGCGCCC
>JAEKFU010000744.1 GCA_016522385.1 Pseudomonadota bacterium | reverse complement strand
TCGTCGGGCTCGCCGTATCTCTCACCGTCAGCAAGATCTTCCCATTGGCAGTATTTGTGGTTGGGCCGGGATTTTGAGATCCTGTCTGCTCTGGCTGAAAATAAGATGCAGTTGAGGGCAAAGGGGCTACTGTCGATATCCAGTCTGCTGAATGCAGCCATCTGCTATTTTTCTTTCTGGTTCATGGTCTTTGCAACGAGCCCGCACATGAGTGACGTCACGATGCGTATCGGCTTTTACGTGGTGAACCTGATAACCATCTCCGCTTTCGCCGCTATATTCGCGCCATGGCTGCTTGCTCACTGGAAACGCAACAAGAGCGCAGCGTTCATCGCGGTGCTGCCGATGCTGCTGATATGCTTTGCCGTTGTGGCTTTTCTGACCTTGGACAGCTGGTTGAACAGAACATTCTCAAGTCTAGGCGCTGCCGCTTTCCTCGCGGTGTCAGCCGGAACCATATAACATGCGAGCGTCTAGGTCTCCCTTTGGCACGAAGCGGAAGTGTAGGCCCCATTTCGATTGAGTCCGCTCTACCCCCAATAGGCGACATTCGAAATTCGATTTCCGCTTTGCCGCGGTTTTCGTCTGCTTAGAGGCCGATAACGGACTCTTTGCGGCGTGGGCTCAAACGTCGCATGTTTACCCTTTTCGGAAGTAAGGTCCCACGCTTCTACCAATTTCGACTGACCGCGTTGCTCCATTCTCACCTTTGTCGTTGAGGACGGCCCAGACGGCTAACTGCTAATCAAGGAAGCTTTTTCCGAAAGCAATTTCGATAGTGACTTAGTCTAGCGCAAAGTATCATTTTGGTGCTGCCCAATGGCTGGCAAATTGACATTCGCTAGGTGCATGAAGAAGATAACAACTATGAGTAGAGTGGATTTGAAGGATGTTGATCTCAACCATTTGGTTGCATTGGACGTTTTGCTGGAAGATTGCCAGGTTTCTAAGGCGGCAGCACGCCTGGGCATGAGTCAGCCTGCAATGAGCCGGACACTGTCCCGCTTGCGGGAAACCTTTGGTGATCCACTGCTGGTGCGTGTCGACGGTGGCTTCGTCCGAACAGCAAGGGCGGAGGAAATAGCAGGCCAGTTGAAGACAGCGCTGAGCGAAATGCGCCGGACATTTGAAGCACCTGCATTCGACCCAGCCACCGCGACAGGGGTATTTACCATCACGGCGCTTGACTATGTCGAGATTGTACTCTTACCGGCTGTCATGAAAGCAGTCAGAACCGAGGCGCCTGGACTTCGTGTAGAGATCATACAGCGGGCTGTGTATTCAATCGAGCAGATTGTCGACGGCGAAGCGGATCTGTGTGTTGGGCTGATGCCATCCGCTATGCCCAAATACTGCATTCTCGAGGATTTGTTTGAAGATAGATACGTTTGCGTGATGCACAAGAATCACCCGTCCGCAAAAGCGGCACTGACGGTCGACAGCTACCTACAACATCCACATTCAATCATCCACACTGGAAAGACACCCGGTAGCTTCCTCGATGATAGGCTGCGCCAAATGGGCTACACGCGCACCATTGCCAAGCGCTCTCCGCATTTTCTGGCTTCGCTGTTCTCGTTGGGTGAAACAGACATGTTGCAGACAGTGCCCAAACGCTTGGCCGATGCGCTAACGATGTCAGGTGAACTGGTATCGCGTGAGTTGCCGTTTGAGCTAAATCCTCTGGTTATTAGCCAGGTTTGGCATGCCCGCGATAACGGTGAACCGTTACACCAATGGTTCCGCCGTCAGATTACCCTGGCGGCCCAATCATTACCCGACAATGTTTAGCAACGAGGCAACCTTTGGTCTGCTGCACCTAAGTCTACATACTAGCGCTATGAGTCCATGTTGGCGATAGGAATCCCGGGAAATCAAGTATTCCAACACTACTGTTCTGGGCCAATCTCTATCATTATCTCTGAACGCCCTGCTACTTGATCTGCCATTCCTCGAAGTGCGCACGGAGAATCGACAGTAGAATCTGTCGCGGGTCGTGGCGCGTGATAGCAGCCTGGCCTTGCTCAAGATACTCCTTGACGCCGATATACTTCTTCGATGCCACCCTGACCGATTTATGTGCCTTGCTCGTCAGCAGGGCCTGATGGTCGGGTCCGGCTACGAATCCCTCTTTACGCAGAATGTCGATCATCCTGAGACAGATCTTGTACATGTCGGTCTCTCCGTCTTCCGTAAGGTCGACAGGAGACAGGTGGGCATCGTGTAGCTCCTTGATGCAATGAAGCACAAGCATGCTCACGCCCCAGCCACTCTCGGCACCGATCATGGACGCAAAACGACCCATGGCACCGTCATTGGTGCCTTGCGACCTTATCATTTGGAGCTGTTCTCCTCTGCAGGACTAATCGCCCGCATCTCGTTCTTTTCTCTCGCGATGCGGGCGATTTGGCCGCCCCCGGCACAAATTGTCACTTTCGGCGCTGCTCAATAGCTGGCATGGTCACATTCGTCAAATGAATGAAATGGATATCGTTCATGAGTAAAGTGGATTTAAGGACCGTCGATCTCAATCTTATGATTGCACTGGAAGCGCTGCTGGAGGAGTGCCATGTCACCAACTCCGCAACCCGGCTGAACTTGACGCAATCCGCCATGAGCCGGAGCCTGGCCAAGCTACGCGAGGTCTTCGATGACCCGCTGCTGGTGCGCGTCGACAGTGGCTATCAGCGCACAGCAAGAGCCGAAGCCGTTCTGAGCCAATTGAAGTCGGCACTGAATGAGGTGCGCCTGACATATGAAGCCCCGACATTCAATCCGGCAACGGCAACGGGTGAATTCAGGGTTGCCACCCTAGATTATCCCGAGATTGTGATCTTGCCGGTGCTAAGTCAGATCGTCAGGTCGAAAGCGCCGGGTCTGATGATCAACGTGGTTCAGAAGTCCATTTTATCGATAGACGAAGTTGTGTCCGGCAAAGCCGACGTCAGCATCGGATGGATGCCAAGCGCGATGCCGAAATTCTGCGCGGCACAGAAATTGTTTGAAGATGACTATGTGTGCGTGATGGACCGTAGCCATCCACTCGCCGGTTCGACACTGTCGCTGGACGGCTACCTCAGTTCCCCGCACGCCATTATGTCGACGGGTCGAACCGCCGGCAGTTTTGTCGATAACGCTCTGTCTCAAGTGGGCTTATCCAGGAACATCGCCAAGCGCTCTCCACATTTTGTCACCGGCTTGCTGTCTATTCGCCATACCGATTTGCTACAAACCGCGCCCAGGCGTTTGGCGCTTCCGCTGCTCAAGCCGGCCGGGTTGGTGATGAAGGAGCTGCCTTTCAAAATTGAACCTGTTGTCGTGAGTCAACTCTGGCATACCCGCAACAATCACAGTCCCGTTCACAAGTGGTTCCGCTCACAGATTGCAAAGGCGGTCGAGGCTTCGTCCGTCAAAGCTTAACGACCTCTTACCTCGTGGACCGGCTCGTGGCACCAAGCGGAAGTGTCGACACCTATCGCAAGGAGTCCGCTCCACCACCGATTACCGACATTCGAACTTCGATGTCTGCTTTTGCAGCGATTTGGTCTGCTTGAGGGCCGATAACGGACTCTTTGCGGCGTGGGCTCAAACGTCTCATGTTGACCCTTAGGCGACGTTCGGCCACCAACCTCGAGCACCGAAAAGTCTCATGTCAATAAACCAAAGGCTGATCATGAACCAAACTTGAAACCGGGTCAGTCAACGAGATAGGGTACGCC
>JAEKFU010000693.1 GCA_016522385.1 Pseudomonadota bacterium | reverse complement strand
TTCCTCGGCTCTATCCATTGGCACAAGGCGGCACGGCCGTCGGCACCGGACTCAACACAAAAAAGGGATTTGATCGTAAATTTGCCGCTCATGTAAAGAAGATCACCCGGTTGCCCTTTGTTACTGCACCCAACAAGTTCGAGGCGTTGGCGGCCCATGATGCCATGGTCGAGCTGTCCGGTGCGCTCAACACGCTTGCCGTATCGCTGTTCAAGATTGCCAACGACATTCGCCTACTTGGATCGGGGCCCCGATCGGGACTTGGCGAATTATCATTGCCGGAGAATGAGCCAGGGTCTTCAATTATGCCCGGCAAAGTCAATCCGACCCAGTGCGAGGCCCTCACAATGGTTTGCTGCCAGGTGATGGGCAACCAAACCGCGGTCTCAATCGCTGGCTCGCAGGGTCATTTTGAGCTCAATGTTTACAAGCCGGTGATGATCTACAACGTCCTGCAGTCAATCCATCTGCTAGCCGATGCGTCGGTCAGCTTCACCGAGAATTGCGTTATCGGCATCAAGCCGAACAAGAAGCATATCGCCCAACTGATGGAGCGTTCCTTGATGTTAGTGACAGCGCTGGCGCCCACAATCGGTTATGACAAGGCGACTGAGATTGCCAAGACCGCCCATAAGAACGGCACAACACTTCGCCAGGAGGCTTTGCGTCTGGGATATGTCAGCGAAACTGAATTCGATACTGTCGTTCGCCCCCAGGACATGATTGGACCAGGTTGAGCAATGGCTGAGATCATCAACTTAAGGCAACAGCGCAAAGCCACGGCAAGAGCTGATAAACAGCAACGTGCACGGGATAATCGCATTCGGCATGGACGGACCAAAGCGGAAAAGTCGGCCGCGCTCGCTCAAAAGGCACTGGACCAAAGACGCCTTGAAGGTCACAAGACCGAGCGCGATGACGACGTCTGACGGTCCAGTCAAACGATCTATCACGATCGTCGGACACCGCACCAGCCTGTCAATGGAGGATGAGTTCTGGACAGCGCTCAAATCTCTCGCCGCCGAGCGCCGGATCAGCGTGGCAGAATTGATTACCGACATCGACAAGAACCGCGGCAGCCGCAATCTGTCGAGCGCCATTCGGGTGTTCGTGCTGACTGAATTGGCAAGTAAAGCGCGTGTTTGCGTTCGGACAGGTCACACTGACATCATCTGAGGCGCATGAACAGGCTGTTCAAGGCTCACAACTAGAGCGTGTCTTTCTCATATGGAACCATTTGAGAAAGACACGCTCTAACGATCGATCTTCGACTGGCCTCGTTCGGAAAGATCCAGCACCGGTGGTTTTTGCACGCGCGGCTGGACACTGGAGGAAGCCGGTTTGTTGCCGGGTAACGGCGGCGGTTCGACATTCAGTTGCGTTGTCGGCTGTTCGGGTGTTGAAGGTTTGTTCAACAGGTTGGTTGGCTCACCGGGCTGACGCGCCGGTTTGCTGCGCGCGGTGTCCAGTACGCGGCGGATATGTCGTTCAAGCCGCGTACGAGTTTTTGCCTCTTCGGTCAGGCGTCTAGATTCTTCTTCAGCGAGCTTGCGGGCGACTTCCTCCTGGAGCCGGAGCGCCTCCTGTTCTGCTTTTTGTTGCTCCAGTTGCTTGGCCAGACGGCGGGCTTCTTCTTCAGCCCGCAAGCGCGCCTCGCGCTCTCTTTTCAGGCGTGCTGCCTCTGCTTTGCGACGGGCGAGTTCTTCGCGCTCGCGGCGCTCTGCCTCACGTTGCAACTGTTCCTTCACGCGCTGTCGGGAAAACTGCATCTCGTCACGAAATAGCCGGTCTGCTTCACGCTGCAATTCCTCAAGCTTATCAAGGCCTTTCTGCAGGACGTTCACACCAATAAAGCTCTTCAGCGCCGCCAGATCACGCGACGGTCGCAATGCTTTGGGATGACCCGCATAGGCCAACTCGAATGCCGGAAGTCCTTCCAGGGCGTCAAGTTTCAGCATCGCCGATATGTCGACCTTTCCACTCGACAATTCGAAAAGCGTCTTGAGGTACCCAGTCGCTCCTTCTGCAGTAACCGGCATCTTCGCAAATTGCACGACGCCATTATCAATTGCCAACTTGCCTTCAGAACCGGCAAAAGGCATCTGGCCGGTGAATAATACCGCCGCAATCAACCGTTCCAGGTCTTTGGCATCCCTCAGGTCTTTCAGCCCGCTGGCAAAATCCACCGGATTTACTTTCGACAGCGATGGGGTCTGTAGCTCATAGCTGCCTTGGCCGGTCAGCCCAGAAATGAGCCCGGATGGCGAACGCCCCGATCCTGAAAATGACGCCGCCAGTTTGATCTTTCCATCAATCGGCGCAACGCCATCCGCAGACTGAAGTAACTTGCCAAGTTCCAACCCACCACTGATCCTGCCGGTTGCCTCCAGCTCAACTTCCTTGCGTTTGAACTGCAATTCAGCTTCGACCGGCACGCTGGCATCGCCGGCACCTCGCACTGTGACCGCGATCACTTCTCCAGACTGATTGAGTGTCACCTCAGCATCATGCAGCTTGATGTTGGGCATCGCAGTAAGTTCACCTACCTTGATCTTCAGATTGATGTCGCCGGGTAGTCCGCCATCGGTGTCAAATCTGGCAGCTGCATTGGCTCGGTCGCTGTCACGCGCCATCAATGCAAGGCGCAACAACCACGGCAACGCCAGATGCCCCGTGGTCAGCTCACCGCCAAGCTGCGGTCTCTTGCCAGCAACACCAATGCTGAAGTTGCCGCGATACGCTGTCCCAGCCGCGGTCCCGCTCACGTTGCGATATTCCCATCGACCGTCGTTAAATTTGAACTCGCCTTCCCCTGACAGCACCTGCGCTGCAGGACTCAAGCCGCCACTGCTCAATCCCAGGGCGGCGTATAATTGCTGGGCCCGTTCGGCCAAAATGGCCAACCGACCGTCGACCTTGACTTGCTGACTGGCGTCAACCGCCAGCTTGCCGGCAAACTGCGCCCGCGCACCCAACCCGTCAATATCGCTGGTTAGCGCCATACCGCTTTGAGGTACGCCGGTCGCTGACAGGGAGAGTTTGACAGGCGTCACGGCCGCACCTACCAGCCTGGCGCCGGTCAATTCTGCAAGAGCTTGAGCGCTCTTGCTCCTGAGAACACCCGAGACATGCGTCTCGGCTTGGGTCCAAGCCTTGTGACTGCCGGTGAAGCGACCGTTGAGATCAAACTCGGTAACCCCGGCAACACCTTTTACCGCCAGAAAAGCATCGGTGCCTCTGTCATCCGCCTTGGCCTCCCCGGAAACCTTGACATCCAACGGTCCGAGTGCCTTTACCCACGCCGGTTGGTTCTTTGCACCGGCACGCAACAAACCCAACAGCCTCAGCAAGCCGCGCGGGTCCTGTGCGACAACATCGGCGGTGATCGCACCGGAAACTGCCGCTTCAGGGAAGCTGAGCAGGCCGGCCACATCGAGCCGGGCATCACCGACTCGACCGATTTCGACGGTGCGAAATTCAATGCCTTCGGCATTCGCTGCAACATCAACGGCAATATCCTCGCCGGTGACCCCATGCATTGTCAGATAGTCGGCCTGCAGCTTTAATCCGAAATCGCCAAGCTGCATCGTCTTGCCGGCAAGATCGACCGCACCTGCCAACACACCGGCATCGATCGCTTCTGGCGTCAGGCCGCCCGGCGCATAACGATCCACGTTGACGCTGTCGACCACCATTCGCATTGACAGTGCCGGCTCGCTGCCTCCGGCGATCAGAAAGTTGCCTGAGCCTCTCGCATCGTCGAACGTGAACTGTCCATCACTCAACCGGGTTCGCGATGCCGTCAAATCAAGTTTGCCCGTCAGTTCCAACCTGCCGCGTGCGCCAGTCCAGACTTTCTCAATATCGCGCCTGTACGCGACCGCCGCCCAGTTGACGAAATCACGCAGGGATACCGAGCTCAGTGTCACATCCCCTGACAGCTGAGATGCCGCGCCGGCCGGAAGAAACGAACCAGTGAATCGGCCACGTGTCTGACCCGGCATCGATGCTTCAAGCGCGTTGATTCTCAAGCGGTCCTGTTCGATCTCAGTATCGAGCTTGACCCCGTCCAACACTTCGCCACCGAACACCAGGCTCGTCACCGAGAGCTTGATTTTGCCTTCAACACGGCGAGGCAACGTGCCCAGTAGGTCGGCCAGATACGAAAAAACGTCGCCGCCAAACACAAAATCATGTCCGCGCGAACCGGTCAGTTCATCGACATCAAAGCGTGCTGCATCCAGATTAGCGTTTATCGTGATTGTTGACCCAAGCCGGACCCGGGCCTGCCCAGCCAACAGATTGGCTGCGTCGGTAACATCATCGGGTGCAATTTCGATTTTGGTGAAGCTTACATCGTCAAAGTCGGCTTCAATACTTGCCTTCAGCGCCATTGCACGCACGGCTTCGTGGGGCGATGCGTTCTGTGCAGCGTCCGCAGACGGACGTACTTTGAGTTGACCGACAAGACCGTGTTTATTGCCTCCGAGAATGCCGTCAAAGCTGTAGATGAAGCCCGCCGCGTCTTCCGGCTCCACTCGCACACCAAGCCTGACGGGATTTGCCGGTCGGATCTTGCCGGTGGTGATGCCAGTTGAAATACGTTGGCCACGATATGACATGAGACTGCGCAGCCGCCATGGCCCTGCCAGGGTAGGTGCTGACAGATTGGCATCGACATCTGCAATTCTGGCCTCACCGCCACGGCGCCCGTCAGCTAATATCACAGTGCCGTCGACAATTTCGATGCCGGCTACCGTCACAGCCTCGACATTGACCATCTCGGCCAGTGTAGCTCGGGGCTGCAGCTGCCAAGTGCCAGCACCGGTTGCCAGTCTCTCGAACGCAAAAACCGGCCGATCCACCCGCACACCTTCGACAACGACTTTGCCCGAGACCAATGAGGCCAGGGCCAGCCTCATTTCGATCTCTTCGGCGCGCACAAGATCAGGCAACCTGGAGCCGGGCGGATTCTCAATTCTGACTTTTTCAAGCCAGAGTCGCGGCCATGGAAACAACCGGGCACGAACGTCTCCAGCGATATGAACTTTGCGCCCCGTAAGTTGGCGTCCGTAATCCTCGATATCGGTACGATAGGTGTTCCAATCAACGTAGAGCGGCGCGGCCAATGCCGCACCGGCAATCAGGATCAATGCAATACCAAAATAAAGCAGTGGTGACCGCCACAAGCTCATATCGGACCTAAGCCTCTTTCGCTCACCTCTAGGGCCAGTTAACAACTGGGGCTACGGTGCTGGTGCTGCCCATTTCGTTTCTGGATAGCTTTGAGTGGCGCAACAGGGCCACCTCCTTCAAGCCGCTTGAAGTGACATCCAGAGGCGAATTGGGCCGCTTCCCCTCGGGACTTGACAGGATTGGCCCATCCTCAAGGGTGTTCGTAGTTGAATAGGCCAGCATGTCCTTCCTCCTTAGATCCCCTAATATGAACCAATCTTGTCAAACCAACACCACGACCCCAATTCTCATCGCCCTAGGGCCCGCACCCTGATTGTCAACTTCTACAAACCAACTCAGCTTGACGGGAGAATCATTCGCCGAACTGTTGAGATTGTACGCTATTCTATCAGACTAGCACGCGCACTTGTCCGGAACATGCCCGATCACTTCATCAAACTTCCATGATCTTGCCCGGATTCATAATATTTTCCGGGTCGATTGCACGCTTGATCGTGCGCATCACCGAAAGCGCCGTGCCGTGTTCTGGCTCAAGGTATTTTTTCTTGCCCACGCCGACGCCGTGTTCTCCTGTGCAAGTGCCTTCCATGTCAAGTGCGCGCATTGCCAGACGCTCTAGCACGCCTTCAACATTTCGCACATCTTTATCATCATCGCGGTCGAACACCAGCTGCACATGAAAATTGCCGTCTCCGACATGACCGACAATCGGACCGTAAAGACCGCTCGCCGCAATGTCACGCTGGGTCTCGTTGACACATTCAGCAAGCCGGGAAATCGGCACGCACACATCAGTCGCCAGATAATCCTTACCAGGTGTCTGGCTCTTGACCGCCCAGAATGCATCATGCCGCGCCTGCCACAGCCGATTGCGGTCTTCTTCATGGGTTGCCCAGTCAAACGGACCGCCACCGAACTCGCTGACAATTTCAGCAAATATTGCCGATTGCTCGGTGGTGCTATCGCTGGTGCCATGAAACTCGACAAATAGGGTTGGTGCGACTTTCAATCCAAGGTTGGAGTAGTCGTTGAATGCGGCAATGGTTTCGGCATCGACAAGTTCGATTCGCGCTACAGGAACCGCCATCTGGATGGTTGTGATGACGGCATTGCAAGCCGCCTCCACTGTGTCGAACGGGCACACGCCTGCCGCAATGGCCTCAGGAATCGCCGACAGCTTCAACCCAACTTCGGTGATCACTCCCAGTGTTCCTTCAGAACCCACCAACAGCCGTGTCAGATCATACCCGGCC
>JAEKFU010000680.1 GCA_016522385.1 Pseudomonadota bacterium | reverse complement strand
CAGTGGGTCAGATAATAGGGATCGACGCCGATGCAGTGACCGCCGACCAGACCGGGCTTGAAGGGCAGGAAGTTCCATTTGGTTCCAGCGGCGTCCAGAATTTCATGGGTGTCGAGGTCAAGCTTGTGGAAGATAATGGCAAGCTCGTTCATCAGGGCAATGTTCAGATCACGCTGGGTATTTTCGATAACCTTCGCTGCCTCGGCGACCTCAATCGACGGCGCCAGATGAGTGCCGGCCTCGACGATCGATGCATAGAGGTCGTCGATTGCCTTGGCGGCCTCCGGCGTTGAGCCACTGGTCACTTTGGTGATGGTTGGCAGGCGGTGGGCGTCATCGCCAGGATTGATGCGCTCCGGGCTGTAGCCAACAAAAAAATCCTTATTGAAGGTAAGGCCTGAGTGTTTCTCGAGCAGCGGTACGCAGACTTGCCGTGTGCAGCCGGGGTAGACGGTCGACTCATAGATGACGATAGCACCCGGTCGCATGACCTGACCGACCGTCTCAGAGGCGCTTTCGAGCAATCTCAGGTCCGGACGGTTGGCATTGTCGATCGGGGTCGGTACCGCGACAATGAAGATTTCGCATTCTTCGAGGTCGCCGGTAGATGCAGAACATCGCAGATGGTGCGCGGCAGCGAGATCTTCCGGGCTGGCTTCTCTGGTGGTGTCTTCACCGGCTTTGAGTTCAGCGATGCGCTCGTTGCGCACATCAAAACCGACCACCGGCCGTTGTTTGCCGAATTCGATCGCCAGCGGCAGGCCGACATAGCCCAGACCGATGACCGCAATTGTCTTGTCCTGCAGGTTCATTGACCAAGTCTCTTCAGTTTCGGCCCCGTTCACTCGGCGGCGGACAGTTTGTTGATGCCAACGTTATACATTTCACCGCCCTGGCCGACGCTCTCATAGACAAGCCCTGCATTTCGGACTTGGTCCGGTTCGTAGATGTTGCGTAAGTCGACGATAACCGGCGAGGCCATATCACGTTTCAACCGGTCCAGGTCGAGGGATCGGAATGCGTTCCACTCGGTGACGATGACCAGTGCGTGGGCATCTTTTGCGGTTGCGTAGGGATCATCGCAAAATGCCACATCCTCGATAATGTGCCGGGCTTGATCCATGCCTATGGGATCATAGGCCTGGATTTTGGCACCGGCATCTTTCAAGGCCTGGATGATAACCAGAGACGGTGCCTCGCGCATATCGTCAGTATTGGGTTTGAAAGTCAGACCAAGTACGCCGATCGTCTTGCCGCGAATGGCACCGCCGCACGTCCTTATGACCTTGCGTGCCATTGCTCGTTTGCGCTGATCGTTGATGGCAATGGTGGTTTCGATCAGTCGCACCGGACTGTCGGCGTCTTGCGCGGTCTTCATGAGTGCCAATGAGTCCTTGGGAAAACATGACCCGCCATAACCTGGCCCGGCATGCAAAAATTTTGCCCCAATGCGCTTGTCCATCCCCATGCCGCGGGCGACATCCTGAACGTCGGCCCCAACGCGTTCACACAGATCGGCCATTTCATTGATGAACGTGATCTTCATCGCCAGGAATGCGTTGCTGGCGTACTTGGTCAGCTCTGCGGTTCTGCGGGTGACGAAGAACACGGGCGCCGCATTCAGATACAGCGGTCGATAAACTTCATCCATAACACGTCTTGCTTCATCATCGTCGCTGCCGACGACGATGCGGTCCGGACGCCTGAAATCTTCGATCGCTGAACCTTCCCGCAAGAATTCCGGGTTGGATACAACCGCAAAATCTGCATCCCGGTTTTCTTCGGCGATGATCCGCTCAACCTCGTCGCCAGTGCCCACAGGCACGGTCGACTTTGTCGCGACCACGGTAAAGTCGCTCAATGCCGGTGCGATCAAACGGGCGACATCGTAGACATAGGATAGGTCGGCATAACCGTCGCCGCGCCGCGACGGTGTGCCAACCGCAATGAAGACGACATCGGCAACTGCCACGGCAGCGCCCAGATCGTCGCTAAAGCTGAGCCGGCCTTGAGCGACGTTTCCCTCAACGAGGGCTTCAAGGCCGGGCTCGTAGATCGGTATTTCGCCCCTGGCGAGAGATTCAAGCTTGGCTTTGTCCTTGTCAATGCACGTGACCTGGTGCCCGAAGTCAGCAAAGCAGGCCCCGGACACCAAGCCGACATAGCCGGCGCCAATAATCGTGATCCGCATGCAGGTTCCTTAGTTTGGTATCAATTGGTGGACGATAAAGTCAGAACGCGATGTCAGCCGCATTTCTGTTTGTTTCGGGACGCGTAATTGTGTGACCCTGTTTATCGCTTCAATTCGCTCAGTTCAAGCAATGCTGAATGATTGCCCACGGACGAATTATCGAAGAATTTGTCTCCATCGGGATGGCCAATGACGTTGGCGCAACGCCAGATAGCTCAATTTGGCAGCATAGACTTCACACAACCCGCACCGGCAGCGATTGGAAGCCGCGAAAGCGCACGCGACCGCCGCGTATCGGCTGGCCGATCAGGCCGTAATCGGGAAATCGCTGTAAGAAACGGGAGATCGCGA
The DNA here is from genome assembly GCA_016522385.1 of Pseudomonadota bacterium. Taxonomy (GTDB): domain Bacteria; phylum Pseudomonadota; class Alphaproteobacteria; order Rhizobiales; family Aestuariivirgaceae; genus JABDJG01. The sequence goes on along the minus strand of JAEKFU010000680.1, from coordinate 622 downwards.
TACGGCCTTCCAATCTGGCGAGTGACAGGCCGGCACACAGATGCGGGCCTCCGGCGAAGGCGAGATGTTTGTTTGGCGTGCGGGCGATGTCGAGGCGGTTAGGATCGGCAAATTGAGCGGGATCGCGGTTCGCGGCGCCAATGCATAGCGTGATAAAAGATCCGGCCGGCAATTCTTGATCATCAAATGTCACCTCGGTGACGGTGCGCCGGTTGCCGAGCTGATTGGAACTCTCAAAGCGCAGAAACTCCTCGACGGCTGTTTCAATAAGTTCGGGCTTATCGATCAGCCGTTGGCGCTGGTCCGGCCATTCCATGAGACTGTGCAAACCGTTACCGATCAGATTGGTCGTGGTCTCGTGGCCGGCATTCAGGATAAAGATGCAGTTGTGCAGCAACTCCTGCTCGCTCAAGTGCCAGTCACTGTGCTCATCGCCGATCAGCGATGTCAGCACATCGATCTTCGGGTCGCCCGGGTTCTTACGCCGGTCCACGACAAGCCGCTTGAGATAGTCGATGAATTCGCTAACCGCTTTATTGCCGCGATCTTCCTGTTGGCGGGTGAGGATCGGCTCCAGCGCCCCGAGTATGGCAAGTGACCAGCCGCGCAAGGGGACACGTTC
>JAEKFU010000670.1 GCA_016522385.1 Pseudomonadota bacterium | reverse complement strand
GTATCAGGTATCGGGTGTGCAACGGCCCCCTTGCCAACGGGGCTGACAGTTCCGCTTCGTGCCAACTGCGAAATTCTGCTTAAGCCTAGTATGCGCTCCAACGCGTGTGGGCTGGAGAATGGCGGACTGGCTAGCGATTGCAAAGCAGCTCCCACTTCGACTGCTTGCTCTGTCGTCATCTTTCGCGGGGCGTATTCTTCGCCTAGAGTGGGTTTTGACGAGGGAGCACCTATTCAATGTCTATCAGATCATCTGTGTTCATCAGGTTTAGCGTTCTCGCCGTTGCAGTGATGGTCCTAGCAACGACTTCAAAGGCGCAGTTCACGATCCAATTTGGCGCATCGGATGCAGCAATTAAACGGTCGCTGATTGCCAAGGGGTTCACCGAACCAAAGATTTTAAAGCGTTCCTTTAAGAAAATTCGTGTTCAGGCCTGTAAGGACGGCAAGCGCTACACTCTGCGGCTGAACCCGGCCGGCAGGATTAGGAACAGTCAGGAAATTGGAAACTGCCGCAAAGTCGTTTCGATGGAACAGGCTGCCGCAATGCTCGAACGCCGCGGTTTCAGGCGTGTCGAAATTGAGCGTCAGGCAGAGGGGTATGTTGCCGTAGTCTGCCAGGACGGTGAACGGTTTCGATTGCAGATCAACCGTTTCGGAGACGTCTCAAATCGCCAGTATGTGGGTTTTTGCCGGCAAGGTCTAGCGCCAAAAGACATCGCCGCACTGTTGCGCAAGCAGGGTTACAATCGCATCAAGTTCACTGACGACAAACTACCCAGATATGTCGCCGAAGCCTGCCGCGCCAACAGCCGCGTTGAACTTCTGCTCTCCTATCGAGGCAGGATCCGCAACGAGCAGCGCATTGGTACGTGTGCACCACCGATCGACCCCGATGATCTGCCCCAAATTCTGGCGAAGCGTGGATTCAACCGCGTGGAGGTCATTGATGACAAGCTGCCACGCTATATCGTAGAGGCATGCCGCGGCACCGATCGTTTCGAGCTTGCGCTAAATCGATTTGGGGAGATCACCGATCGGTTCGAACTGGACAGATGTCCACCGCCGATAACGCGAGAGCAACTAGCGAATGCCTTGTTGAAACAAGGTTACACCCGAACCAGCATTCAAACAGCCGATGATGGCGGTTACGACGTACGGAGCTGTACCGAAGGGCGCAGGAGCCGGATATTCATATCCAAGTTTGGCGTGGTACTTGACCGCCGTGATCTCAGTCCCTGTAAGGCGCCGTCTCTGGACGCAATTACCGACCGACTGGGCAAGCGCGGACTATCGAAGGTCGAGTATTTTGTCGAAGGCTGCCGGCGCGGCCGGCGGATCCGCATCCAGCTGAATGACTTTGGCGAACCAATTGGCCGGGAACGGATCGGACCTTGCTGACGCCTGCGTCTACGCCGTCGTGTTCAGCCAGGACTTGCTGTCGGCTCCGCAGAGTCCGCGTTGGGTCAACTTGAGACGTTTCAGCCTAGAGATCGTTCGTCGACTTTTTGCAACGGGTGCCGGCGGCGAAGATTTAAGCCGCCGTATCATTTGCGGCCTTCCTGATCAGCAATCAACGCTTTGACGGCCGCATGCAATAGCGCCAATGGCACAGTGGGCGCGGTCGCTTCGACGCGAATCTCCTCACCGTCGCCCGGGTTTGACGTTTTCAGCAAAGATGCATAAGGCAAGATACCGCGTGGCCCGTGCCCCACGTGCCAATGCCAATCCGGTAGAACCCTACGGATCAGCGTGAGACACGTATCCACGGATGATGTGTATTCGCGCACCTGCTGACCATCAGACCGACGATCGATCGCCGAGGCAATCTCATGGTCCAGATCGCGGCTAGGCCCCGTCGTTGCACCAATCCGGCTTCCCAGGTTTTGCAGATCAGAAGTCATAACGTTTGTTCGTACACGGTGTGTATCGCAAATTTTGCTGCGCTCCAGCATCTCCGTTTCAGTGGAAATCGCTCTCGTTGAATCCTAGAGCGTGGGACCGTAAGGCGGAGTTTGATGGAATCCAGGATGCTACGCCCCGCACTCGGCTCAGTCCAGCGCACGACCCATGACATAGAATTCGTCATTGGGTCGCATCGACGTAAAGTTGGCCATACGGTTGCTGAGTCCGAAAAAGGCGGCAATGCCGGCGATATCCCAGATGTCCTCTTCACTGAAGCCGTGGCCGCGCAATATTTTAAAATCCTCGTCACAAATCGACTTGGAATCATTTGACACTTTCATCGCGAAGTCCAGCATGGACATCTGCTTCGGCGTGATGTCCGCCTTGCGGTAGTTCACCGCCACCTGGTCGGCGAGAAGGGAGTTCTTGGCGCGGATGCGTAGGATGGCACCGTGGGCCACCACGCAGTAGTGACAGCCATTGTCGTTGGAAGTGGCGACGACGATCATTTCCATCTCGGCCTTGGTGAGGCCGCTTTCTCGCTCCAACAACGCATCGTGATAGGCAAAAAAGGCACGAAACTCGTCGGGTCGATGAGCCAGGACCAGAAAGACGTTGGGCACAAAGCCCGCCTTCTCCTGAACCGCCAGGACTCTGTCCTTGATGTCTCTGGGTAGGTCTTCGATGT
>JAEKFU010000661.1 GCA_016522385.1 Pseudomonadota bacterium | reverse complement strand
ACCCAAAAACCCAGCCGACTGGACACAGATCGGCAATGGCGAATTGCGCCGCTTTGACAGTGCTTCCAAGGCCGATGGCACACATCTTTTCACCATCGATGTCAAGCTTCCCGGCATGTTGACCGGTGTGGTCAGTCATCCACCCAAGTTCGGTGGCAAAGTGAAATCTTACGACAGTTCCGAGGCACTCAAAGTAGCTGGCGTGACTGATGTCGTTGAGATCCCACGCGGCATTGCCGTCGTCGGCAAGAACATGTGGGCCGCCATCAAGGGCCGCGAGCTCCTCAAAGTCGAATGGGACGATGCCGAGGCGGAAAAACGTGGCACCGCCGAAATCTTCGACGAGTACCGGACAATGGCCGAGCAGAAGCCGGTTGTGTCCGCTCGCAGTGACGGTAATGCCGCCGCTGCCATGTCATCTGCCGCCAAAATCATCGAAGCGACCTATGAGTTCCCCTATCTTGCCCATGCACCGATGGAGCCGCTCAACGCGATTGCCCGAGGCAATGCGGATGGCACAATCGAGGTCTGGGGCGGTCATCAGATCCCGGATGTCTATCAGGGCGTTGTCGCAGGCATTGCCGGCGTGGCGCCAGAAAAGGTCACCCTGCATGTCATGAAAACCGGTGGCGGCTTCGGTCGCCGGGCGGTGGCCGATGGTGATGTGGTTGCCGAGTCGGTAATGGTCGCCAAGGCAATCGGCTATCGCGCGCCTATCAAGGTCCAATGGACCCGCGAAGACGACATGACCGGTGGTCGCTATCGTCCGGCTTACGTCCACAAGATGAAAGCCGGTCTGGATTCCGATGGCAATGTGATCGCATGGAGCAACCACATTGTAGGTCAGTCGATTGTAAAGGGCACGCCGTTTGAACAGGCGCTTGTCAAGAACGGCGTTGACGCAACCTCAGTTGAAGGCGCCAGCAACGTGCCGTACGCAATCCCCAATATCTCGGTCGGTCTGACGACGACGGACGTCCGGGTTCCGGTACTTTGGTGGCGTGCAGTCGGCTCGACCCATACTGCTTTCGCGGTGGAGGCATTCATCGACGAAATTGCTGTGGCTGCGGGCAAGGATCCCTACGACTTCCGTACGGAACTGCTCGGCGAGCATCCCAGGCATGCCGGCGTGCTGAAACTGGCAGCGGACAAGGCCGGCTGGCATACACCGCCGCCAGAAGGGCACTATCGCGGCCTGGCCGTACATGAGAGTTTCCACTCTTATGTGGCTCACGTCGCCGAAGTCTCGATGGAAAGTGGCGAGCCGAAGGTGCATCGGGTTGTGGTCGCGGTCGATTGTGGTATTGCGATCAACCCAGACGTGATCCGCGCCCAGATGGAAGGAGGCACCGGCTTTGGCCTAGGCGCCATTCTCGGCGAGGAACTGACGCTGGTTGGCGGCGAAGTGGAGCAGACCAACTACGACACCTATACGCCGCTGAGGATGGACCGCATGCCCGAGATCGAGGTCCATATCGTGCCGTCGACCGAAAAACCGACCGGAGTCGGCGAACCGGGTGTGCCGTCCATCGGGCCTGCTGTTGCAAATGCAATTGCCGCTGCCACGGGTCGTCGCATCTACACGCTGCCTTTGAGAAAGACGTTTGCATCCTAGAGCGTGTCTTTCTCAAATGGTTCCATATGAGAACGACACGCTCTAGGCCCATTTGTTAAGCGACGCGATCATCAATTTGGGCGTGGGCGCCTTTTCCTGCTTTTGATTGTGGCAGCCACAATGTAACTTTCGTGCCGCGGCCTTCCTTCGTTTCCAGCTTGAGGCCGCCACCATGCTGTCGGAAGGACTGTTCAGCAAATGGCAGGCCGAGCCCAACGCCGAAACCACGTGTGGAAAACAGCGGCTCACAGGACCGCTCAGCCACATCAGCAGACATTCCGGGGCCATTGTCCTCGACAACGAATTCCACATTGTCGCCGGCGGGAGCTATTGTGAAGGTGATCAGTCTCTTGTCCTGGTCGGGCGCATCGGTAGTGACAGCGTGAAGGGCGTTCTTGAGAATCTTGAAGATTGCTTTTGTGAGAACCCTGTCATCGACATCGCAGACTGTGCCCAGTGCCGTGTTGCTGTAAGTGAAATCGACACCGTCCGGCACGATCAGCTGTCGGGTCTGCGCGTCTGACCAGGTGCCGACATCGATCTCATCGGTCTCCAGTTCTGTCGTCATCACGTAGTCATACAGGTCGCTAAGTATACGCTCACAGCGCTTAATCGTACGCTCCGAGCGATCGAATGCTTTGGTGAGTCGCGGGTCGTCGCCGACTTTCGAACGTATAATGTAGAGAGATGTGTTGAGGGCATTCAACGGGTTACGCAGTTCGTGGCTGATCTTGGCGATCAGCTTGTTCATGGTAGCGTCGCGTTCTTCCTTGATCAGTTTAGCCTGCAAGTCGCGCAACTCGCGGGTGCGCTCCTCGACCCTTTCCTCAAGCGCCAGATTGGCTTCCTCGATGGCTGCCAGATAGCCCCGTTCCTTTTCCTGCTGGGTGTGGCGTTCAACAACCTCTGCGGTCTCATCGCGTGCTGTGCCGCGATATCCCATGAACGCACCGGACTTGTTCTTGATCGGCCAACCCGATGACACGATGTGGCGGCTCTCCCCGTTGTGGCAGCGCAAGGAGTAGCGGAAATTGCGGAACGGTTTCTGAAATAGCAGGCCATCGATATGTTGTGCCTTGTCGGCGCTGTCGCTGGCGTTGATCAATTCAAGTCGGTTCTTTCCCAGGAAATCTGTACGGCGCAGGCCGACCGATACCGCCTCAAGATTGTCGGACAGATAATTGTAAAAGTGGTTCGCATCGGTTTCCCAGAACCAGCAATCGGTCTGGGCGGCGAAATCTTCCGTGCGCTTGGTGACGTTGCGCCATTGCCTCATGCTGTCCGCAAGCTCTTTTTCGAGCACTGCGATACGCTCATTCAGGGCTTCAATTAGGCTGTACTGATCACCCACGCTGAATTCCGATCACGGCTCACTGCTAACAACGGCTAGCCGGCCGCTCAAACCCTCAAGCCTTCTTGGTTTTCCCCCACACTGACATTCATTAGCGTGAAAACATTAAGAAAGGGCTGAGTGGCTAACGGACGCTTTGACCCCTTTTAGACGCACAGCACATCTCTTATGTTGTCGGTAATTGTTTATGCTTTCGAATCATTTCCGCGTTGACCATTAACTGACATTCCGTTTTCACGGTCAATTCACCCGTAGGTAAGGACGACAATGCAAGACCCGATCGACATTTTAACCAGCAACCTGGTCCCTATGGTTGTTGAACAGACCAACCGCGGCGAGCGCGCCTACGACATTTATTCGCGCCTGCTAAAAGAGCGCATCATCTTTTTAACTGGACCCGTGGAAGATCACGTGGCCAGCCTGATCGTGGCACAATTGTTATTTTTGGAGGCCGAGAACCCCAAGAAGGAAATCGCGATGTACATCAATTCACCGGGTGGTGTCGTAACATCTGGAATGGCGATCTATGACACTATGCAGTTTATACGGCCGGCCGTATCGACCACGGTGATTGGTCAAGCGGCCTCCATGGGTTCGCTGTTGTTATGTGCAGGCGAAAAGGGCCAGCGTTTCGCCTTGTCCAATGCTCGTGTAATGGTTCATCAGCCATCCGGCGGATTCCAGGGTCAGGCGTCCGATATTGAGCGCCATGCCAAGGAGATTATCGAATTGCGCAGCCGACTGAACAATGTCTATGCAAAGCATACCGGACAGAAATTGGATGCCATCGAGAAGGCGCTTGATCGCGACACATTTTTGACGGCAGAATCCGCCAAGGAATTCGGGCTGGTGGACACCGTCATTGACAAGCGCCCGGAACCGGTTAAAGACGACGACTAGGGTGCAATCTGATACATCTTGTCGGCCTGTTGTGCTGGCCCGATCAATCACCGATTGCCGCCACGAGACAGCCGGGCAGTCGTCGGGATGAATGCGACAGTAATTCAAGCGTGCATTGGCGATGGCTTATGATAAACAACACATCACCGACTTGTGCAGTTTAACGCCATTGATTGGCGCCAAACCGCACATCATGATAGTGCAATCAACGGTTGATTAACCAACAGCAGCCATGCTCAGATGATTCATGTGTTGCGTAAAGCCCAATGTAACGGCATGTATGTTGCTGTTGGATTGGTGAAACAAGAGTGGCAAGTCCGGTGTGTTCAATAATGAGCCATGTTTTAGAGCCAGCCGGCAGCCGGCCTGAGGAGGACTAATGAGCAAATCCAGCGGGAGTGACAGCAAAAACACCCTGTATTGCTCTTTCTGCGGCAAGAGCCAGCACGAGGTACGCAAGCTCATCGCCGGGCCAACCGTGTTTATCTGTGATGAATGCGTCGAGCTGTGCATGGACATCATCCGTGAAGAGAATAAGTCTTCACTGGTGAAATCGAGCGAAGGTGTACCGACTCCAACCGAAATCTGTAAAGTGTTGGATGATTATGTGATTGGCCAACCGGATGCCAAACGGGTTCTGTCGGTGGCGGTACACAATCACTACAAGCGCCTCAATCACGCCACCAAGAACAACGATGTGGAATTGGCCAAATCCAACATTCTTCTGGTTGGCCCGACCGGATGCGGTAAGACGCTGCTTGCCCAGACGCTGGCCCGCATTCTCGATGTGCCATTCACCATGGCGGACGCCACGACATTGACCGAGGCCGGTTATGTTGGTGAGGATGTCGAAAACATCATTCTCAAGTTGCTGCAGGCGGCCGACTACAATGTTGAGCGTGCCCAGCGCGGCATTGTCTATATTGACGAAGTAGACAAGATTTCTCGCAAAGCAGACAATCCTTCTATCACTAGAGATGTTTCAGGTGAAGGTGTTCAGCAGGCGCTGCTGAAAATCATGGAAGGCACGGTTGCCTCGGTGCCGCCGCAAGGCGGCCGCAAGCATCCGCAGCAGGAGTTCTTGCAAGTCGATACGACCAACATCCTATTCATCTGCGGTGGCGCGTTCGCCGGCCTTGAAAAGATAATTTCCGGTCGCGGCAAGGGCGCCGGTATCGGTTTTGCCGCTGACGTCAAGGACGAGGATGACCGCAAGACCGGTGAATTGCTGCGCGAGTTGGAACCGGAAGATCTTCTGAAATTCGGCCTAATTCCTGAGTTTGTTGGACGTCTGCCGGTGATCGCAACACTCGAGGACCTGGATGAAGCTGCTTTGATGCAAATTCTGACTGAGCCGAAGAACGCGCTCGTCAAACAGTACCAGCGTCTGTTCGAGATGGAAGACGTCAAGCTGACCATCAAGGATGATGCCTTGCGCGCAATCGCCCAAAAGGCGATTGAACGCAAGACGGGCGCCCGCGGCTTGCGTTCGATCATGGAAGCCATCCTGCTTGATACCATGTTCGATTTGCCTGGCATGACGGGTGTTGAAGAATCGGTAATTTCGAAAGAAGTCGTTGCCGGTGAAGCCAAGCCGCTGCTGATCTACGCTGACAAGGACGAAGATCAGGATGTCAAGGAACCAGCCTCGGCGTAGTCGTTCCGGGCAACTTTTCCACCGGGAATTTTGGCGAAATCGCCATACGGTCCCGCACACAAATTAACGGTCTATTAACCAACCTGTCGGTGCGGGTGGCCTGAAATGGTTGCAATTGTGTAACAGGTCTCTTGAATTCGCACCGGGCGACCGCCATTTTGTGGTTAACACACGTACTGTTTAACGCAGAATCAAATCCAATAGTGTAGAACAAGCGTTAGACGGTGTATCAATTGTTCCAGCAGCTGTGGTCATGCCGTCCTATCTGGCAGCTCGCGTTTCCGGGCCGACCGACAGCTGAGCAAAAGGAATCCAAACGATATGAGCGATAGAGCAAGTACATCTCTTACCGCCAGCACGGAAAGCGGCATTTTCCCGGTGCTGCCATTGCGGGATATCGTGGTCTTTCCGCACATGATTGTGCCGCTGTTCGTGGGTCGCGAAAAATCGATCAAGGCGCTCGAAGAAGTAATGCGCGAGGACAAGCGCATTCTGTTGGCCGCCCAACGCGACGCCGCCGATGACGACCCGGATACCGATGCCATTTACAGTGTCGGGACCATTGCGTCTGTTCTTCAATTGCTGCGCTTGCCCGATG
>JAEKFU010000539.1 GCA_016522385.1 Pseudomonadota bacterium | reverse complement strand
ATCTATCACGATCCCCTGGCTGCCGATCCCGTTGTTGGTACCGGCTATCGAGCGGAAGGCTGGGGAGGTATGCCCGAGTTCGATGATTATCTGAACCTCTTCTTCCACGTTCAGGCCGAGGCCACCGTATTCTTCGGGGATCGACATGCCGAAAAGACCCAGTTCACGCATATCATCGACAACCGCGGACGGCACCCGGTCAGTCTCGGAAACCTCGGCTTCCAGGGGGATCAGACGCTTTTCCACGAAGCGTTCGATCGCGTCTGTGAGCTGCAGGAATGTTTCCCGGTCCAATGCCATTGTGATGATCTCTCCAATGAGTTTTCAGTCCGGTCTGCTGACACGCTAAGGCCTGCGCGAGGATACTCCGCCATCGAGTGCGGCGGGCCGTCCATTTGCATGTGCAGAATAAAGTTTCACGAATTGCGCTGCGAGTATAGGCTTGCTCCGGGGTTTGCTACAACATGGTTCACGGACACCTTGGACATCAAAACTCTCTTTGATCTCTCCGGCCAGGTCGCGGTTGTAACCGGTGCGACGAAGGGCATCGGAAGGGCGATCGCGGAAGGCTTCGCGCAAGCCGGCGCGAAGGTGGTGATTTCCAGCCGCAAAGCGGAAAAATGCACCGAGGTGGCCCGTGCCATAGAGATGAACGGCGGTGAAGCGATCGCAATTCCCTGCAATGTCTCGCACAGGGCAGACCTGCAGGCGCTTGTAGATGCCACACTCGAGAAATGGAACCGCATCGACGTTCTGGTCTGCAATGCTGCCGTCAACCCCCACTACGGAGCAATGGCGGACATATCCGAGGAAGCCTACGACAAGATTATGGACACCAATGTGAAAAGTAATCTGTGGCTCTGCAATATGGTGATCCCGCAAATGGCAGAACGGAAGGACGGTGCGGTGGTCATCGTCTCCAGCATTGCCGGTCTCAAGGGCAATGACAGGATCGGCGCCTACGGGCTCTCAAAGGCGGCGGACATGCAGCTTGCGCGCAATCTGGCGGTGGAATGGGGACATGCCAATATCCGGGTGAACTGTATCGCACCGGGTCTGGTCAAGACGGATTTCGCAAAAGTGCTATGGCAGGACCCTGATGCGGTCGACAAAGCCATCGCCGCCTACCCAATCGGCCGGCTTGGCAATCCGGAAGACATCGTCGGAGCCGCACTGCTGCTGGCCACATCAGCGGGCAGCTTCATCACGGGCCAGACGCTCGTCGTCGACGGTGGCAGTACGATTGCTTCCGGGCGTTACAGCTGAGCATGAAACGCGCTAGAGCTTGGCAAGCACTCGTGCCTTGTCGATGAGCCCGGCAACGCGATCACCGAAAGCGGCGAAACGTTCATCCCGAGTCTGGCCTCGCAGATAGCGGATGTAAATCTGCTGCAGAATGACAGCGATCTTGAAAGCACCAAATACCTGGTACCAGTGCACATTGCCGCAATCAAATCCGGTCGCGGCGGCGTAACGCTCTATTGCCTCGTCGCGGGTCGGGAAACCCGGATACGTGGTCGGCATCGAGGCCGCTGCGATCCAGCGTTCGTCGTCGCCCGGCTCTCCCCAGAAGGTCAGCATATGGCCGAGATCAACCAGTGGATCGCCGCGCGCGCACATGTCCCAGTCAAGCACAGCCACCGCACGGCCGGGATCGTCAGTACTGACGAGCAGGTTGTCGAGCTTGTAGTCGTTGTGCAGCAGTGACACTTGATCACCCGTGGGCAGACCACGCTCCAACCACAAAACGATGTCCCACACCACGGGCAAGTCGTCGTGCTTAGCTGCCTCCCAACGCCGGGTCCAGCCTGAGAGCTGCCGCTCGACAAAACCCTCCGGGCGGCCAAGCTCGCCGAGCCCCGCATCCGACGGGTCAACACGGTGCAGCTCGGCCAGCACATCTATCACCATATTGCCGACCCGGGAGTTCAGCTCCTCTTTCCAGTCATAACCTTCAGGAAGTTCCCTACGGATGACGATGCCGTAGCGGCGCTCCATTATGTGGAAGGATGCTCCTATTATCTTTGCATCCTTGCAGATCAGATAGCTGCGTGGCGCCAGTGGAAAGGCCTGCCAGAGATTTTTCAACACCGTGTGCTCACGGCCCATGTCATGGGAAGACGGCGCTACCGGGCCGAACGGCGGCCGGCGCAGCACGTACTCCTTTTTTCCAAACCGGATCAGATAGGTGAGATTGGCGTGGCCGCCGCCGAACTGGGCGAGTTCAAACGGTCCTTCAGCGTCCGGCAAATGCTGCCGCAGCCAGGGTTCCAGGCGCCTGGTGTCGAGTTGCTCTTCGGCCCGAACTTCAATGACTTCGCGATCGGTTTCCATGCCTTAGAGCGTGTCGTGTTGATTTGGATTCAATTCTGCTTGCCCCACGGCGGGCTGCAGTCGGCGAACCGGGTGCAGCGCGATATCGGGTGTGGTGACGATTACGGCTTCGGTCGTATCCACTCCCTGTCGCATGCACGCCGTCTATGACTGAAGGTCGGCGAAGGACCTGCCCGACTTCGCCAGCTCTTCAAGTAACGGTGCCGGCCGAAGCATTTCACCATGCTTGTCGTAAAGCACTTTCATTGTGTCATAGACTTTGTCGGTGCCGACGTGATCGGCGTGGAACATTGGTCCGCCCTTGCCGACCGGGAAACCGTAACCAAAAATCCAGACGAGATCGATATCGCTTGGGCGCAGGGCGATGCCCTCGGCGAGAATTTTTGCACCCTCGTTGATCAACGGATACATGCAACGCTCGAGAATCTCCTGATCGCCGATTTCCCGACGTACGATGCCGAGTTGTTCGGAAACCTGAAGGATCAGTTGCTCAATTTCCGGATCGGGGATCGGCTTGCGGCTGCCCTCTTCATATAGATACCAACCCTTGCCGTTCTTCTGTCCGTGACGGTCCATCTCGACTATACGATCTGCGACAATCGATTCACGGTCATTTGACGGCTTGGTCTTACGCCTGTGCTGGCGCACGAGATAACCAACGTCGAGGCCGGCCAGATCGCCCATGGCAAACGGACCCATCGGAAAGCCGAAATCGTAAATGACCTTGTCGACCTGATGCGGTAGTGCGCCTTCTTCGAGAAGAAATTCGGCTTGGCTCTTGTAGGCATACAGCATCCGGTTTCCAACAAACCCGTCACACACGCCGACCATAACCCCTACCTTGTTGATATCCTTTGACAGCTTCATCACAGTGGCAATGACGTCCGGCGCAGTTTTCTCACCACGCACATTCTCCATCAGCTTCATGACGTTGGCCGGGCTGAAGAAATGCGTGCCGATGACGTCATCTGGCCGGTCCGTGGCGGCGGCAATCTCGTTCACGTCAAGTGACGACGTGTTCGTGGCGAGAATCGCGCCCGGTTTGCAGACCTCTCCGATCGTTGCGAAGATCTTCTTCTTCAGGTCCATCTCTTCGAACACGGCCTCGATGACGATGTCCGCCTTGGCGATGTCAGAATATTCCGTGGTGCCGCTTATCAGTCCACGTCGTTCTTCCATTTCGGATTCCGACAGACTGCCGCGCGAAACGCTGCCGGCATATGTGCGGTTGATTCCAGCCAACCCCTTCTCAAGGGCTTCGGCGTTCATATCCAGCACCGTCACGGGCACGTTGCCATAGGCGAGACTCATGGCGATGCCGCGGCCCATGGTGCCGCAACCGATGACCGCAGCGGTTCGGATCTCTCTGACCGGCGTGTCGGCGGGCACATCGGGAATCTTATGCGCCAGACGTTCGGCGAAGAACAGATGGCGCTGCGCCTTTGACTGGTCTGACTGCACCAGTTCATCGAAGTATTTGCGCTCAAGCTGCATGCCTTCTTCAACCGGAATTTTCAGCGCGTGCTCGATGGCTTCTATGCAGCGCTGCGGCGCGACTAAACCACGCGAGCGACGTGCAGCCTTGGCGCGGGCAGCGGCCAAAACCTTTTCCGCGCCGCTATCGTCGAGCTTCATGTCGCGCGTCCGGCGCGGTCCCTTGTCCTCGGCGATCAGCTCGTTCGTATACTCGAGCGCGCCTCGCACCAGATCACCCTCGGTGACCTGGTCCAAAAAGCCCATTTCCCTTGCCCGCATGGCGCCCACATACTCGCCGCTCAACATGATATCGAGCGCCGGCGCAACGCCGATTAGACGCGGCAGCCGCTGTGTTCCGCCGGCACCCGGTAACAGCCCGAGCTTGATTTCCGGTAGGCCAAACTTCGCCGAACTGTCGCCTACCCGGTAGTGACAGCCCAACGGCAATTCGCAACCGCCGCCCACCGCGGTCCCGTGTATCGCGGCAACAACCGGAATTTCACAGGCCTCTATCATATTGATGACGTCAGAAAGAGAGGGTCCTTGGCGTGGTTTGCCGAACTCACGAATGTCGGCGCCGCCGCAGAAACAGCGTCCTCGTCCCGTCAGGACGACAGCCTTGACCGTTGGGTCTGACGTCGCCCTGAGAATTGCATCGTGGATCCCCTGGCGCACCGCCACGCCCAGTGCGTTAACCGGTGGATTGTTCAGTGCAATCACGGCGATTGCGCCATGAGTCTCATACTCGACAACGTCCCCCATTGGCCCATCCGTTCCTAGTGTCTGTTTGGCGAAATTCGAGTATGTTCACGACAATCGAGAATGTCCAGCATCGTACGCGCCAGGTTTTGCCAGGCAGCAGGAAAGCGGTGGCGCAGGAGCAATAGACACTCAAACCGCCGCCGGATTGTCTGTCGGCTCACTTAGATTGAAGTTGAACGAATGAGGGCAACAATGGATTTCAGGTTTTCGCAGAAGGTCGAAACGCTGAGGACACGGCTGCTCGCCTTCATGGATGAGCATGTCTACCCGAACGAGCGCACCTTTGTGGAGCAACTCGACACTGGCGACCGCTGGGCACAGCCCGCCATCATGGAGGAACTGAAAGCAAAGGCCCGCGATGCGGAGCTGTGGAACCTGTTCCTGCCGGACACGGAAAATGGTGCCGGTCTGACTAATCTTGAATATGCGCCATTGTGCGAGATCATGGGCCGGTCGCCAATTGGCCCGGAAGTGTTCAATTGTTCTGCGCCTGACACCGGTAACATGGAAGTGTTGGCCCGCTATGGCAACGACATGCAGAAAGACAAATGGCTGAAACCGCTTCTGGCCGGTGAAATCCGTTCCGCGTTCGCAATGACCGAGCCGGACGTTGCATCCTCTGATGCCACCAACATCCGGTCACGCATCGAACGCGACGGCAATGAATATGTGATCAACGGCCGCAAATGGTGGATTTCGGGCGCCGGCGACCATCGCTGTGAAATCTTCATCTTCATGGGCAAGACCGACTTCAAGGCGGAGAAACACAAACAGCAGTCGATGATCCTGGTACCGCGTGACACGCCCGGCGTCACCCTTGTCCGGCCGCTTACCGTCTTCGGCTATGATCATGCGCCGCATGGTCATTATGAGATCGATTTCAAAGACGTGCGCGTGCCAGTGGAGAATTTGATCCTTGGCGAAGGGCGCGGCTTTGAAATCGCCCAGGGCCGACTCGGGCCGGGCCGCATCCACCATTGCATGCGCTTGATCGGTGTTGCCGAGCGGTCGTTAGAGGCGATGTGTGCCCGAGCAAAGAAGCGGGTGGCCTTCGGCAAACAGCTCGCCGAACAGGGTGTCGTCATCGACTCAATCGCACGGTCACGTATGGAAATCGAACAGGCCCGCCTTTTGACGCTGAAAGCTGCCTGGATGATGGACTCACGAGGAAACAAGGCGGCTCGTTCCGAGATCGCCATGATCAAGGTCGTCGCGCCGCAAATGGCACTCGATGTCATTGACCGGGCAATTCAGGTACATGGTGGCGGCGGTGTATGCGAAGATTTCGGATTGTCCCATGCCTGGGCGCAGGCGCGCAGCCTGCGTCTCGCGGACGGTCCGGATGAAGTTCACCGGGCAGCGGTCGCCAAGGTGGAGTTGGCAAAGCAAAGTCCACGCTGGATCTACGCGGAATAAGAATTGTCACCATTCCCTAAGCGGAGGAGACGAAATGTACTATCTCGGATTGATCGCTGCTGTCCTGATGCTGGTCGTGGCTGTGTCACCTGCCCAAATGGGCAAGTGGCTTGCGCTCGTTCACAATGCCTATGATGCAAATCGCGAGACGTCAGACGCGGAGCCAATCGACTGAACCTTGGAGCAATAGCTCAGTGTGATTTCCACCGATCGACAATAACTGTCGCTGAAGCCCGCCTCCGCGGTCGACCCGGTCATCCGCGGCTGGTCCGTACTCGCGCGTTAAGGGCGCTGATCACATGATGGGCAGATAGAACCGCACCTTCTTGCCAGGAGGTCCAGTGGCTCAGGTGCTCCCCGGCGAGATAGATGCGGTCATCGGGCTGGTTCAACAGCGGATAGATTTGTGTTCGCCCTGTTTGATCCCACGTTGAGTAGGCGCCTTCACTGAACGGAATGTTTTGCCAGGCAACGGAGATTGGCTTGCCGACTTCAGTTTCCATTTGCGGGTGAATGAGGGCGCCGCTGGTTCTGGCAGCGCGTGCCCGTGCACTTGGAGTCAGGCGACCAAAAGACAATGCCTGCGGAGGGAAATTGTAGGCACCTATCAGTACGCCTTTGTCTGAATGATACTCGCTCGACGGATACCAGAGCTGTGTAATCTCGCGCTGGGTCCAGGAGATACCCCCATAGATGCCATGGTCATCTTCCCAGAAGCGCCGACTGGCTTGCCAGGCAAGCTTGCAGGCGGGCTCATAGAAGCGCGCGCCGGCGTTGATTGCTTGCTTGAAGCGCTGAGAGAAGTCCGTTTCGATGCCAGCGAGAAGGGACAGTGGCAGGGTGCAGATGCAATAGTCGGCCTCGATCCCGCGGCTCGTTCCGCTGGATTCGTCCTGGTAAACAATTTGAACACCTGCAGCCGTCTTGCGGATTTCCTTGACGATACTGCGATATCGAATAAGGTCCCCCACCCGCTTCGCAAACGCCGCCCCGATACGGTCCATGCCGCCGACCGGCTGCAGCATCGTTGCCTGTTGCTCGAACTTCTTCTCGAAGTCCATGTGCCAGTGCCAGAACCTCGAGTCGAGTAGCGCCAGGGGGTCCAAAGGCCTGCGCTTTTCACCGGACTGGAAGGCGGCGCCGGGCACCACGTCGTAACCGCTGCGGCTCGAGCCTCGGTACACCAAGTCTTTGTCCAGTGCACCGTGCTGGATGAGAAAGTATCGCAGGCGGTGCTTGTCGACACCGCTCAATGCCTCGTCCAGCGCACCGCTGTCTACGGCTTTGGCGAGCAGCTCCGAGATGTGTCCTGCGGCATCGTTGTAAAGTTGACGCGACTCAATTGGCTTGCCGCCAAATACCTTGTCGTCCTGAAACAAAGCATTGCGGTTTGCATTCACAAATACTTCGAGCGGTACGCTGAACTGCTTACAGTAGCCAAGCACGGCGCGATGTTGGCTGGGAATTCGCGCAGGTCCCGGATTGAAATAGAGTCCCGGATCGAATTCGCAGGTCTGGGCCACGCCATCAATCTCCCGCACCTGATCGCCGCCGCGAATGGTCCAGTTTCTTCCGCCGGCACGATCCCTGGCCTCGAGAACTGTGCATCCATAGCCGGCCTTTTGTAGTTCATAACAGGCAACCAAACCGGCGAGACCGGCCCCCAGTATCACAACAGAAGTGCCGGCGCCGGCGCCCTCGGCAATGGCAGGCGGTCCTGCGTAAGCCAGTTCTTCCGGCAACAACCCCAACGCCTGCATGGCGAGGAATGCCGCGCCGTAGCCGCCGGCGGACCCGACCCGATTGA
>JAEKFU010000420.1 GCA_016522385.1 Pseudomonadota bacterium | reverse complement strand
GCACTAGTGGGCCCCTATCTCAGCGGCAAAACCACTCTTTTGGAATCAATTTTATTTCGCACCGGGGCGATTCCGCGTCAGGGAAAAGTCAGTGAAGGCAATACGGTTGGCGATGCGGCACCGGAGGCGCGCTCGCACGGAATGAGCGTTGAGCTCAATGTGGCTTCAACCGAATTTCTCGGCGATACTTATACATTTATCGATTGTCCAGGCTCGATCGAATTTACCCAGGAGGCGCGCGCCGCGCTGGCTGGTTGTGATGCTGCGGTAGTGGTCTGCGAGGCGGACGACAAGAAGACGGCTGCTCTGCAGATGATATTGAAAGAACTGGATAGTTACGACATTCCGCGTTTTTTGTTCGTAAACAAGATTGATCGAACTGAAACGAGCATACGCGAAGTGCTGGACTTCTTGCAGCCGGCAAGCAGTAAGCCGTTGGTGCTGCGGCAAGTGCCAATATGGTCGAACGGCATTGCCTCGGGGTTTGTCGATCTGGCGCTCGAGCGGGCCTATGTGTATCGCGAACATGCGGCAAGCGAAGTTGTTGCTGTTCCATCGGATCTGGCCGAGCGGCAAAAGGAAGCCCGCTTTGAAATGCTGGAGAAGCTCGCCGACTACGATGATGATCTGCTTGAAACGCTTCTGTCTGATATTGAGCCACCGTCAGATCAGGTGTTCGCCGATCTAAGTCGGGAACTGAGTGAATGTCTTATCACGCCGGTTTTGTTCGGATCGGCTGAGAATGGCAACGGTATATTGCGCCTGATGAAAGCATTGCGGCATGAGGCCCCGAACATTGAACAGACCAGGGACCGGCTCGGTTTGAGCGCAACCGGAAACGGTACGGCTCAGGTCATGAAGACGTTCTACACACCGCACGGCGGCAAGTTGTCGTTGGCGCGGATCCTCGATGGCGATATTGGCGATGGGGCGACGTTTTATGGCAAGGACGGACAGGATGCACGTTGTGCCGGTCTGTTCTCGCTGATGGGGTCGGAACCGAAGAAAGTCAGTGGTGCAAAGGCCGGCGATACGGTCGCACTTGGTCGGCTTGAGGGGATGGCAACGGGCGAAACCATATCGACTGAGAAGGGATCGGTGGAACAGCTCATACCATTTGATATCATTCCAGCGGTCTATGGTGCAGCCATTGCGGTCAAGGATCGCAAGGATGAAGTGAAACTCACATCAGCCATCGCAAAGCTGGTGGAAGAGGATCCTTCGATCTCACTGGATCATGATGGCGATACCCATGAGATGGTGCTGTGGGGGCAAGGTGAAATGCATTTGCGGGTTGCGCTGGAACGCCTGGCCGGCAAGTTCGGCGTTGAAGCGCAAACAAGGCCGCGGCGGATTGCCTATAAGGAAAGTATTCGCAAGCAAACTCAAGTGCGCGGCCGTCATAAGAAACAGTCGGGCGGACATGGCCAGTTCGGCGACGTGGTCGTTGAAATCAAGCCAATGCCGCGCGGCTCGGGTTTCGTCTTCAGCGATACGATCTCCGGCGGGGTTGTGCCAAAACAGTATATTCCAGCGGTTGAGGCTGGCATAAAGGAGTACCTAACCGAAGGTCCGCTTGGCTTTCCGGTAATTGATCTGACCGTCAACCTGTCTGATGGCAGCTATCATTCGGTTGATTCGTCGGAAATGGCTTTCAAGCTCGCCGGTCGGCTTGCCATGTCGGAAGGCATGTCCCAGTGCTCGCCGGTTTTGCTTGAGCCGATCGTTGCCGTCGACATTCATATTCCGTCTGAGGCTACGCCAAAGGTCAATCAAATCGTATCAGGTCACCGTGGACAATTGCTCGGGTTTGATGGGCGCAACGGGTGGCCCGGCTGGGATACGGTCAAAGCGCATATGCCTGAATCGGAAATCAGCGGTTTGATTATCGAGCTGCGTTCGGCGACGTCGGGCGTCGGCACGTTCACTTTTGAACATGATCACCTGCAGGAATTGTCTGGCCGTTTGGCCGAGCAGGTGATCAACGAACGCAAGGAAGAGGCGGCCTAATCGCTTCCTTGCCGTCAGCGCTTGTTTCTGTGAGGTGGTAACACGCTTCTGATAGGAACATGCTCGGGTTGAATAGGTTAGCGCAAGATTGTGTCATGTTGATTCAACGTGATCCACTCATGTTCTGAGGGCGGGCGCGTTGCCTCAAGTGCGGCGTGACGGTCACTTCGATCTCGCGTAGTAGTGATTTGATGCAGATTTCGTTTCGCGTAGGGTGCGGGCGAGATGACAAATTGCGCGAGAGGTAAGGTCGCATGCTGATCAAGAAGATTCACGGCTGGGAAATACCTGAGCATATGGTGACACCGGAGAAGGTGTTCTTAAACCGCCGGCAGTTTGTGGCGGCACTTGGTGTTGGTGCAGCTACAACCGGCATTGGGCTGGGGCAAGCGCGAGCCGAGGTCGACCCATCAGCGAGCATGTATCCTGTGGCGACCAATTCATTGTTCAAGGATGCCGGCCGCCCGGTGACGCCAAAGGAAATCAACACGACCTACAACAATTTCTATGAGTTCGGCACCTCAAAGAGCATTTCATCGGCAGCCGAGGCTCTGAAGACTAGGCCATGGGAGATCAGGATCGATGGTGAGGTGGAAAAGTCATTCACCATCGGCATTGATGATCTGCTTAAGAAAGTTAAGCTTGAAGAGCGAATTTATCGGCACCGGTGTGTGGAGGCCTGGTCGATGGTTGTGCCCTGGAGCGGTTTTCCACTGCAGCAGTTGGTCGAACTCGCAAAGCCAATGTCGTCTGCTGCCTTTGTGCGGTTTGAGACCTTTGTAGATCCAGAAATGGCGCCCGGTCAAAAGCCGTCGCTGTTCGGGCTGAGCAGCGGACTGCCGTGGCCCTATGTCGAAGGCGTGACTATGGCCGAAGCGCGCAATGACCTGTCCTTCATGGTGACCGGTGCCTATGGGGCGCCGGTGCCTAATTCCATGGGTGCGCCGATCCGGCTGCATCTGCCGTGGAAATACGGCTTCAAGTCGATCAAGTCCATTGTTCGCGTCAGTTTCACCAAGGAAAGGCCGGTCGGCTTCTGGGAGCAGCTACAAAAGAATGAATACGGTTTTTGGGCGAATGTGAACCCCGAAGTAGCGCATCCGCGCTGGAGCCAGGCTAGCGAACGGGTGCTCGGCACTAGGGAACGCATTCCCACCCAATTGTTCAACGGGTACGGTGAATTCGTGGCCGACCTCTACAAGGACCTGAAGGACGAAGTGTTGTATCGGTAAGTGCTTCGCCAAAGAATGGAGTGCATTTGCCTTTGTTGTACTTGTGATTTTGAATACGAAAAAGGCCGGATCGACATCCCGATCCGGCCGAGTATGGTGCTCCAGAACATAGAGCGTTGGAGGCTTACTAGGGTGAGGGGTGAGTAGCCTCCGGCGGAACGATACAAGGGGAGGGAGTAACTTCCGCAAGCAAAATGTCGTCGCAACGACGACTGTTTCGATGATGGGGCATTCATTGATGCCAAGCAACCCGCAAAGACACATAGGAGCTATGCGTTCACTGCATGACAGCGTGTTGATAACCTTTACGTAATGGTCAACTTTGATCTAATCTCAGACAACCCGTGGATACTGAATCACATCAGAATTTCCATTCCTTTGCCCTCGACACGATAAAATCGCGAAAAACCGCGACTCTTTTGGATTGTTTTAGCTCTTCAGGATAGACGAAATAAGTGTCGAATTCAGGCGATTCGCCGGGCAAATTAATGCGAATGAGGTTTGAATCCCCGCCGACTATGTAGTCCGGCAGTGCTGCGATCCCAAGACCGGCCTCCACGGCCCTCCGCAAACCATAGACATTGTTAATCTTCAGGATTGGTTGCCGAGACTCGCCATCCTTAAGCCCAATTGATTCTAACCAGTTGATCTCAGCAAGATAGCCGGGTGCTGTGCCAAAACTTAAAATACGATGGTTGTCGATGTCGGCCAACGTCTCCGGCATACCGTACTTGCGAATGTAGTCCGGTGCGGCATAGACGTGATGGTGAACCGTGAACAGTTTGCGCTGTATTAAGTCAGGCTGAGTCGGTCGGCGCAACCTGATGGCAACATCGGCCTCGCGCATTGCCAGATCCAGTTCTGCATCCTCAAGCAGGATGGTAACCGAAATCTGCGGATAAAGTTCAACAAACTCAGGGATCCGCGGGGTCAGCCATATGGTGCCCAGGCCGACGGTCGTGGTGATGCGCAACTCGCCGGTCGGCTTGTCCTTGCTATCGGAAAGCCGCGTGCGCGTGCTAGCGAGACGCGTGAAAACATCGTGTGCCGTTCGATAGAGGACCTCGCCCTGCTCGGTCAGGATCAGACCGCGCGCATGACGGTGAAACAGTGGCACTTTCAAATCCTGCTCAAGTGCCGAGATCTGACGGCTGACGGCTGACTGCGACAAAGCCAGATCATGCCCGGCATGGGTGAAGCTGCCGGCGTCAGCGACTGCGTGAAAAATCCTCAACTTATCCCAGTCCATCTGTCCTCCAGGTGGAGATCGGCAAACCTGAAATGCTACTCGGCGGCGACGGGCACGCCTTGGTTTCCGGCAATAAACTTTTCTGCCTCGAGCGCAGCCATGCAGCCCAAACCGGCCGCCGTTACGGCCTGCCGGTAAATGTCATCGGTGACGTCACCAGCAGCGTAAACGCCCGGAATTGTCGTTGCTGTCGAGTCCGGACTGGTGATGAGATAGCCGCCGTGCTTCATCTCGAGTTGCCCTTCGAAGAGCTCGGTTGAAGGCTTGTGGCCGATCGCAATAAATATGCCATGACAGTCGACGTCATCAACTTCGCCAGTCTTGACATTCTTCAGGCGCGCGCCGGTTACTCCTTTGGGATCCTGGTCGCCGAGAACCTCTTCAAGTACCGTACCCCACTTGACGGAAATCTTGCCGTGCTCAAGCAAGCGTTTCTGCAGGATCTTTTCCGCGCGCAACTCGTTGCGCCGGTGCACCAGAACAACTTCGCTGGCGAAGTTGGTCAAGAACAGTGCCTCCTCAACGGCGGTATTCCCACCGCCGACCACCAGAACCTTCTTATCGCGGTAAAAGAACCCGTCGCAGGTGGCACAGACCGACACGCCGAAGCCCTGAAACGTTGCCTCGCTGTCCAGACCCAACCAGCGGGCCTGGGCGCCGGTGCATATGATCAGGCTGTCGCAGGTATAATCGGCACCGCTGTCACCTTTGAGACGAAACGGGCGCGCCTTCAGATCGACTTCGGTGATATGATCGGAGATAATCTCGGTGCCTACGTTGCGTGCCTGGCCCTCCATTTGCTCCATCAGCCAGGGTCCCTGGATGACTTCGGCAAATCCCGGATAGTTTTCTACGTCGGTGGTGATGGTCAGTTGGCCGCCGGGCTGGATGCCCTGGATCAAGACGGGATCAAGCATTGCGCGCGCAGCATAGACTGCCGCCGTATACCCGGCCGGACCGGAACCCAAGATCAGCACTTTGGCGTGTTTTGTCGTCACTGCAGTTCTCCATGATCAGTGCCTCAGCGCGAGTTCCGCTCTCATATAGGGATTCGCGCTGCCATGCACCAGGAGCATAGCTTCACAATTTCGGCACCGTGAAGCCCCAACTAGATTTTGTCCACTATTTACAATGCAAGGATGCTACGCTCTGATGCGGAACGAAGGGCGTAGTGCGGCGGAGCCGGCTGATCTTGAGAACGGACGCGATCGGATGCAGCTGATGTGATCCGATCGTCCGTCTTAGCCATAAGAAACCTTCAGAATCTCGTAGCTCTTGCCGCCGCCAGGGGTGTTCACTTCCACAGAATCCTTTACCGCCTTGCCGATCAGCGCCCTGGCGATCGGTGAGGAAATCGAAATCTTGCCGGACTTCACGTCGGCCTCAAAGTCACCGACGATCTGGTAGGTGGACTTTTCATCGGTATCCTCATCGACCAACTTCACGGTGGCGCCAAACTTAACGGTGTCTCCGGACAGCTTCGACAGGTCGATCACCTCCGCGCGCGACAGAATGTCCTCAAGCTCGGCAACGCGTGCTTCGGTCCAGCCCTGTTGCTCCTTGGCGGCGTGGTACTCAGCATTCTCCGACAGATCGCCGTGCTCGCGCGCAGCCGCGATCGCCTTAATGATCCGCGGTCGTTCCACCGATTTCAGGTGCTTGATCTCATCCATTATCGCGGCATGTCCTTCCGCGGTCATCGGAACCTTATCCATTGCCATCTATACTCATCAGTTCACGGTTGCTCCCAAGTGCTTAACACCACTCAGGACTTTCAATTTGTCATACTCAAGGAAGTTGAATGATTCCTGATATTCCCGTTTACACTATGACGTAAAACGTCGCTTGCCTGCAACCTTGCTTCACGTCATGCAAAAAAATCAGGCGCCGGAGACATAGTCTTGTAGAGGCGAAACTTCAAGCGTCCCGGTACTACAGGCGACAATGCCTTGTACAGCGGCGCGGGCGCCGGATAAGGTTGTGTAGTAAGGTATCTTGCTGTGCAATGCCGCCCTGCGAATTGACTTGGAATCAGATAAAGCGGCCGCTCCTTCGGTTGTGTTGAAGACCAGTTGCACATCGCCGTTGGTCATTGCATCGACCACGTGCGGCCTGCCTTCAAGCACTTTGTTCACTCGATCGCACTCAACGCCCTTTGTTGCGAGAAACCGCTGGGTGCCGCCGGTGGCAATAATGCGAAAACCGATGTCGTGGAGCTGGCGGGCAATGGTGAGGATGCGTGGTTTGTCGGCGTCTTTGACAGAGAAAAACGCCGTGCCGCCGTCAGGTACAGTGGTACCGCCGCCAAGCTGGCTCTTGGCGAAGGCGATTCCATAATCGCGATCCAGTCCCATGACTTCGCCGGTCGAGCGCATTTCCGGACCGAGCACGGTGTCGACGCCGGGAAACCGCGCGAAGGGGAAGACGGCTTCCTTGACCGCAATATGACCAAGCTTACGTGGCTTCAGCCTAAAAAAAGACAGATCTTCGCCGGCCATGATCCGCGCGGCAATCTTGGCAACGGGCTTGCCGATGACCTTTGCGACGAACGGCACCGTACGTGAGGCGCGCGGATTGACTTCGAGGACGTAGATGTCGCCGTTTTTCACCGCATATTGGACGTTCATCAGGCCGTGGACCTTGAGCGCCAGGGCAAGATCCTTGGTCTGCTTCTCTATCTGTTTCACAAGAGTAGGTTTCAGGGAATGTGGTGGTAGGGCACAGGCGGAATCACCTGAATGAATACCGGCTTCTTCGATATGTTCCATGACGCCCGCAACGAAGACCTGTTCGCCATCGCACAGCGCATCGGCATCAACCTCAATGGCGTCAGACAGATATCCGTCAATCAGCACGGGGCTTGCGCCGGATACCACAACCGCCTTGCTGATGTAGCGTTCGAGTTCTGCACGCTCGCGGACAATCTCCATTGCGCGGCCACCCAAAACGTAGGATGGTCTGATCACGACCGGGTATCCGATCCTTTCGGCAATCCGGATCGCCTCCGCGCTAGATGTCGCCACACCATTGTTGGGCTGGCGCAGTTTCAGCCGCTTCAAGAGTCTGGCAAAGCGATCGCGATCTTCAGCCAGATCGATGGCATCGGGCGACGTACCGAGGATTGGCACACCGGCATTTTCCAGCGGATGCGCGAGTTTCAACGGTGTCTGGCCGCCGAATTGAACGATCACACCTTTGAGCGTGCCTTTGGTTTGCTCGATGTGGATGATTTCGAGAACATCCTCAGCGGTGAGCGGTTCGAAATAGAGCCGGTCGGAGGTGTCATAATCGGTTGAGACGGTTTCCGGATTGCAGTTGACCATGATCGATTCGTAGCCGGCATCGGCCAGGGCAAATGCCGCATGGCAGCAGCAATAGTCGAATTCGATACCCTGTCCAATTCGATTGGGACCGCCGCCTAGAATAATAACTTTCTGGCGATCCGACGGTTGCGCCTCATTATTGTTGCTGTCGGCAAGACCGGTTGCATAGGTGGAGTACATATAAGCGGTTGGCGAGGCAAATTCGGCTGCACATGTGTCGATGCGCTTGAAGACCGGGCGAACACCGACTCCATGTCGTGTGTTGCGCACGTTGGTTTCGCTTGTGCCCGTCAATTCAGCCAGCCGGGCATCAGAGAAGCCCATGGCCTTCAGCATGCCCAGATTTTGCCGGTCGGCCGGCAGGCCATGTTGGTGCAGGCGCTGCTCCATATCCAAGATATCCGCGATCTGGTCGATAAACCACGGGTCAAAATGGCAACTCTCGTGCACCTGTTCAGCGGTCGCGCCGACGCGTAGCGCTTGGGCCACCTTGAGTATCCGATCCGGGGTAGGGCGGGCAAGCGCAGCACGGATGGCGTTCTTGTCATCGTCCTTGCCGAGCCCCTCAATGTCGATTTCGTTCAGCCCGGTCAGCCCGGTCTCCAGGCCACGCAGGGCCTTTTGCAGCGATTCCTGAAAGGTTCTGCCGATTGCCATGACTTCACCGACGGACTTCATGGCGGTGGTCAACACCGCTTCGGCGCCAGGGAATTTCTCAAATGCAAAGCGTGGGATCTTGGTGACCACATAGTCAACAGTCGGCTCGAATGAGGCTGGCGTTGCGCCGCCTGTGATGTCATTGGCCAGTTCGTCCAGCGTGTAACCGATGGCCAGCAGCGCGGCGACTTTGGCAATTGGAAAGCCGGTGGCTTTTGAGGCCAGCGCGGATGAGCGCGACACTCGCGGGTTCATTTCGATGACCACAAGGCGGCCATCGCGCGGGTTAACCGCAAACTGCACGTTGGAGCCGCCTGTCTCGACACCGATCTCACGCAGCACCGCAATCGCCGCATTACGCATGACCTGGTATTCCTTGTCGGTAAGTGTCAGCGCTGGTGCAACAGTGATTGAGTCACCGGTGTGAACCCCCATCGGATCGACATTTTCAATGGAACAGATGATGATGCAGTTATCGTCCTTGTCACGGACGACTTCCATCTCAAACTCTTTCCAGCCGACGATCGATTCCTCGATCAGCACTTCATTGGTTGGTGAGGCCTCGACCCCGGACAGCACAAGCTCATAGAGCTCATCCAGCGTGTAGGCGATACCGCCACCAGTGCCGCCCAGGGTGAAGGAGGGCCGAACAATCGCTGGCAGGCCGGTGACCGCATGGGCCTTGAGTGCCTGAAGCTGTGCCGTCAGGCGATGTTCTTCACGGCGCAGCGATTCGCCTTCGGACCACTTCGTGTTGAAGGTTTCAACGGCCTTTTCCCGCTCCTCTTGATCGCCCTCAGTAGCTGCAATCTCTGCAAGACGTTCATGCTGTTCGGTTTCAAATTGCCGTTTCAGGGCGGATGTATTTACAAAGGCCGACCGTGGCGTCGCAAGGCCGATCGAGTGCATTGCGGTGCGGAACAGATCGCGGTCCTCAGCCTTGTCGATGACATGCGCCTGGGCCCCAATCATTTCGACATTGTATTTGTCGAGGACGCCGGTCTTGTTCAGCGTCAGCGCGGTATTGAGTGCGGTCTGGCCGCCCATGGTTGGCAGCAGCGCATCGGGCCGTTCCCTGGCAATGATCTTTTCGACGAATTCCGGGGTTATCGGTTCGACATAGGTCGCGTCGGCCAAGTCAGGATCGGTCATGATGGTGGCCGGATTGGAGTTGACCAGAATGACCCGGTAGCCTTCCTGCTTCAGCGCCTTGACGGCCTGGGTGCCGGAATAATCGAACTCGCAGGCCTGGCCGATAACGATCGGTCCCGCACCAATGATGAGGATGGACTCGATGTCGGTTCTTTTGGGCATGCAACTTTCGGTCAGCTGTGCGTACACCCGCACAAATTGCGGGGTTGACTACACTATCACCGCGGGAGTCGCAAAGGGAAAAGACCGATATCGGCGGAACTTAGATTATTTTTGTGTTGAAAACGGCACCGGTCCGCTCACCCCGGCAGCTACCAGAGTAGCTTCATAAACTCAACTGGCGCGGAAGCATTTGATCTGCCGGAAGCTTTCACAATCAGCGCCAGTGCAGATTGCCCCGGTGTCCGCATAACGTGTGACATTCGGTCGATTTACGACCGTGCTATTGCGTTGGTAGTTAAGCGCCTCCTCGAAGCCTACGGCCCGGCACCACGCGTCGGCAATCGGTTTGCCGCAGGCATCGCCTGAATTGACACAGAATGATAAACGGTCGCCGCCGACGGTGGGACTGAAGAAGCTGCGGGACGCGGCATCCGAAGGACTCGAAAGGACCGGGGCCGTGGCGGTCAGCATGCCGGCGATCAGCAGTGTCTTGTGCATCGTTGGAATTCCTTGGCATTCGAGTTACTTAGTGTTCTTGATTGTGGCACAGCTGCAACGAACCTGACCTGAATGTGCCGTTCATATGGCATTCATGGCCCGCTGCCTTGACATTGCCGTCATGCCGTGGCGCTCTAACGCGGTTGTGAGTCTCACCCAGCGACAACCTGTGGGATCGTCAACAGATCCCGGACCTAAATGGAGAGCTATAGATGAGGCATTTGGCACTGGCATTTGCAGCAGGTTTAGCTGCGTTTGCAGTCAGTAGCGCCGTTGAGGCGGGCGAAAATGAAGTCAACGGCGTTCGGTACAACTTTTCCGCTCAAGCATGGAAACTGGATGAGAAATACCTGCCGAAAGTCGTGCACTATTCTAGCGATGAAAGACCAGGCACGATTATCATCAACACGCGCCGGAAGCACCTTTATCTCATCCTCGGTAATGACCGCGCCAAGCGTTATGGCATTGGTGTTGGCCGCTGGGGCTTCAAATGGTCGGGGACTGAAAGGATTACCCGCAAGGCGGAGTGGCCGGATTGGATCCCGCCGCCTGAGATGCGGGCGCGTGAACCTGATCTGCCTGCCCGCATGAAGGGCGGACCGGACAATCCGCTTGGTGCCCGCGCGCTTTACCTTGGCAACACACTTTATCGTATCCACGGTACGTCACAGCCCTGGACGATAGGCACCGCAGTCTCAAGCGGTTGCATCCGTTTGCGCAATGAGGATGTCGAAGATCTTTACAGACAGGTCAAGATCGGCTCCAAAGTGATCGTTCGCTAGGGCCTACGGACAAGCCGAATCGCCCGCAGACCCTAGACTGATCGTTGATTTCGATCTGATGAACCATTGACGATGGCCCCGCATGTGCGGGGCCATTGTTGCAGAGGGGTAGATGTGACTTGCAGTTGCCGGGCCGACGCTCCATTACACGTCGAGAGGGGGCGGATGGGGCATGCAACTTCATGTCGAGCCCGGCTCCTGCAACCCTGATGCCTTGGGGCACCTGGGGAACTAACTAAGCGCTTGATGTCTGATCGACTGCGCTGAAATCATGAAGCGACAATAGCCGATGGTTTCGTAACCAGAGCTGAACGCCGCGTTCATCCATTGTTCATCGGTCGCGCTGAGTCCGCGGGCGACATTTCGAGAGTGCCAGGATCAAGGGCGACATGGTTTTTTTTGGTGAACGTGGCCCCTGGACCCTGACCTTTGTCGGGTGACGTGGAGAGTTTATGTAGCACCCAAGAGCCGCCCATAAAAAAAAGAGCCCCGAGGGGCTCTTTGAGTTCAGCTTCTTTTGGGGAGGGGAAGCTGGGAGGAGGGTTGCGGAAGAAGTTTGAAATTCCGGGGAGCAGATCAACCCGCGTTCGAGAAGGGCGGATGGGGACGAGAGCAGATACCGCTCCCCGGAATCTTGAGCCGGTCACTTGCGATCGCGGCGTAACTTGGTGTTCAGACCTCCTCACACTGGATGTGGGCACATGGGTCCATGCTGATGCGGCCCTTAAGCGGCCAGACCTGGTTCTTGTTGATTTCGGTCACGCGGGTCGATACGGCCTCTTTAGTGATCTGCTCACTCGACGCGAATGCAAACGCGCCGGCACCTAGAACGGTCAGGGTGAGCGCTGTAACGGCTAAGCGGGTGAGCATTTGAGACCTCCGTCGAACGCTTTGTTCGTTGATTATGAGGGCAATATGCACGAGGGGGATCGAACGTAACCTGAATGTCTCGTTCATTTGTCATTCATGTTCGCAACCTTTGCCGTGAGGGCCCTCAAAAATCAGTGTTATCAATATTTTATGGGGTGTGATTTGTGCTTTGAATCATCGAAAAGCGCCAGATTCTGGGGTTCCAGTGTCAGGAGTCCGACCAAGATTTCAGCCTGTTCGAACGGCGAAAGCAGTTATGCAACGGTGTAGCAGCGGAATTACCGAACGGTTTGTAGGGACGCATTGCGGCCGCCATTGCACATGCGGGGCTTGTTGTGTTTGATGTGCATCATGAAGCGCTTCGTTGGTCTTTGGGCTTTGGTGCTCATTATCGTCACCGGGCAAGTGTGTGTCGGGGTTGCAGGGGACGCCACAGTTGCCGTAGCCACTAATTTCACCGTCGCGGCTGATCGGATTAAGTCCAGATTCCAGATTGAGACCGGCCATCGCATCACTCTTATCAGTGCATCGACCGGTAAACTGACATCGCAAATCGCGTTGGGTGCCCCGTTCGATGTGCTTTTGGCGGCAGATCAGATGCGGCCCAAATGGCTGATCGAGAACGGCCATGCCGTCGACGGGAGCCAGTATACCTATGCCGTTGGCCGATTGGCGCTCTGGAGCGCAGAGCCGGAGCGTCTAGATCAAACGAGCGGCGGACCGGTGGATATTCTCAAGGCGGGGCAGTTTCGCTGGCTGGCGATCGCCAATCCAGCACTTGCACCCTATGGCGTAGCGGCCCAGGACGTTTTGACGAAGCTGGGCCTGTTGGCAAGGCTCAGACCAAAATTGATTTACGGTGAGAATGTCCAACAGGCCTATGCGTTTGCCGCCAGCGGCAATGCCGAATTGGCGCTGGTGGCGCTGTCGCTAGTGCTGTGCACCGGCAATTCGGACAAGAGTGCCTTCGTCCAACTGCCGACAGCTCTGCACCGGCCGATCCGCCAGGATGCTGTGTTGCTGGACCGCGGTGCTGGCAATCAGGCAGCTGTAGAGTTTCTGGCGTACCTGACAAACACCGAGGCGGCCAGGATTATGCGGGAGCTGGGCTTCAAGGTTGGGCAGGGTGTCGCGCAATGACAGGGTTTGATACGGCGCCAGTCGTGCTGAGTATTAAGCTGGCGGCTGTAACCGTCATAATCCTGCTGATCATCGGCACGCCGTTGGCCTGGTGGCTGGCGTTTACCCGTAACCGTTTGAGGGTGATCATTGAAGCCATGACGGCCTTGCCGCTGGTGCTGCCGCCGACAGTGCTCGGCTTTTACTTGCTCATCCTGATGGGGCCGGCAGCGGTACCCGGGCGCTGGTGGGTCTCACTGAGCGGCGACACACTGGCATTTTCCTTTGCCGGTCTTGTCATTGCCTCGGTGATCTATTCCCTGCCGTTTGTCGTGCAGCCTCTACAACAAGCGTTTCAGGCGGTTGGGCGAGAACCGCTGGAAGCAGCTGCAACTCTTGGCGCATCGCCGCTAGATCAATTTGCCTCCATTGCATCGCCGATGGCGGTCAGGGGTTACATTACCGCTACCGTACTCGGCTTCGCGCATACGATTGGTGAATTCGGCGTCGTTCTGATGGTCGGGGGTAATATTCCCGGCCGCACCAAAGTCGTTTCGATTGCCATCTATGAGAGCCTTGAAACACTCGATTATGCGAACGCCCACATATTGTCGGCAGGCTTGCTGGCCTTTTGCTTTTTGGTACTTTCGCTGGTGTTCTTGCTGAACCGGCGATTTCCCATCGAGGCGCGATAATGACACAAGGGTTGCAACTCGATTGCCGGCTGGACTGTGGAAACTTCTCCTGTGATTTGCGCCAGACGCTCCCGTTGACCGGCATTACAGCCCTATTCGGGCCGAGCGGTTCAGGCAAGACCATGACGCTCAGGATGATTGCCGGGCTTGAACCGGCTGCACAAGGTCGTATCGCCGTGAATGGCACGACCTGGCTCGATACCGATGCCGGCGAAAGTGTCAGCACGCATCGGCGCGGTGCCGGTTTCGTTTTTCAGGATGCCAGGTTGTTTCGCCATCTCGATGTCGAGGGCAACCTCCACTACGGCGCAAAGCGAGGATTTGCGCAAAGATCAAGGATAAACATGAGCCACGTCGTCGACGCACTCGATCTTGGATCATTGATGGGGCGACGGGTTACCGGCCTGTCCGGTGGTGAGCGCCAACGGGTGGCCATCGGCCGGGCGATTCTAGCGCGTCCGAAACTGCTTTTGATGGATGAGCCGCTGTCGGCGCTCGATTTGCCGCGGCGAGCAGAGATCATGAGCTACATAGAGGCCTTGCCGGCGCTGTTCGGCATTCCGATCATCTATGTCACCCATGCAATCGACGAAGTGGCTCGGCTGGCGCAATCGCTAGCCCTGATCAGCTCGGGACGCCTGGTCGCCTGTGGGCCGGTTCAGGAAACTCTGGCACGGTTGGATCTGCCGCCACTCACTGGGCGATTCGAGGCCGGTGTGGTACTCGACGGGGTGGTCTTTGAGCAAGATGAAAAGTTTGCCCTGACATCGCTGGATATCGGCGGTCAGCAGCTGGTAGTCCCGGCGTTGGATCTGGCGCATGGTGAATCTGCACGGCTGAGAGTGCGGGCGCGAGATGTGTCGATCGCGCGGGCTCAGCCGCAAGGTATCTCGATCCGCAACGTGCTCAAGGCAACAATTGCCGAAGTTGTGCTGGAACCAGATACGGCATTTGCAGAAGTCCGATTGTCGCTGGGTGTACAGGATTTGCGGGCGCGGATTACCCGAAAGGCGGCAGCGGACCTCAGGCTGAAGCCGGGTTTGCCGGTTTTTGCTTTGGTCAAGTCGGTCACGCTGGATAGACGATTGCTGACCCCTGCCGTCAGGACTGACGGGCAAGAAGACCCATTACATTGACTATTATGCGGGCGGCGGTGAGCGCGCCGATTTCATCGACATCGCGTTCGGGCATGAACTCGACGAGATCGAAAGCTGCAATGCGGCTGCGCGCGGCAATGCCATGCAACAGTTCGATGGTTTGCCAGTATGTGAGGCCGCCTGGAGCCCGGCCAATGACACCTGGCATGATGGCGGGATCCAGAGCATCGCAATCAAAGGCGACAATGACGTTCGTGCCAGCAGGAACTAGGTCAATGGCCGTCCAGATGCCCTCTGAATGTACCTGACGTGCAGAGACGAACTCAACGCCCCACTTTTGCGCATCGGCATAGTCTTCGGGCCGGGCAGAACCGCTGGCCCGCTGCCCGACCTGGATGATGCGCTCGACATGCCCCATTTCCGAGGCCCGGCGCATGGTCGATGACAGGCCCCAGTTTTCACCATCGACTTCGTCGCGCCAGTCAATATGGGCGTCGATCTGAACGATGGTGTAATACCCGGTTCCAGCAAAGGCCTCGATCATTGGGATTGGCACGGAATCGTCTCCGCCAATCACGATCGGTACGGCATTGTTGCCGATGACAGTGCTAACGGTCTGGCGGACGCGATCACGATTGCCGGCGGGATCAGCTTCATCATAGTCAAGATTACCAAGATCGCAGGCAGTGACGCCTGCGTCGGGAAACAGGGGTCCATTGAGATCAAAATCCATATGATCGGTTCGCCCGGCATAGTCGGCAATCGCGTGCCTGATGGCATCCGGCCCGCCAGCACAGTAGGGGCCGACCGACGCATAAGGTGTGGCACAGGGCACGCCCAGCATCGCGATGGATGCGTCCAGTTGGTTGATATCATTACAGGTCGGCAGGCCGAGAAACGTGTCAACCTTGCCGGCACCAAACATTTGGCCAACGGTACCTGTCTTATGATCAGCCATGACTCACCTCCGCCGCTCGTTGGGCCTGAAGTTTTTTCTGATATTGGCCCTGTATCAGGTCTACCACAACAAGCACACCAATGACGAAGTAGAATGTTGATTTGGCCATTGGCTCGACAACATAGCCGAACAAAGTCAGGTGCGCGAGATGACCGCCTTCCGACAAGAGCAAGATGCCGACAATCAACAGCACGAACAGGCCGAGCACTTCGTACATCCGGTTTTTTTGCAGGAACTCGGACACGTGATTGGCAAGCCAGATCATCAGCACGCCGGAGATAACGATGGCGATTGCCATCACCATGAATACCTTGGTCAGGGCGAGGGCGGACAGAATTGAGTCGAACGAGAACACCAGGTTCATCAGCACGATCCAGAAGATGGCGGCAGCCACCGAACGCCGGTCTGCATCATCGCCCTCATGGACCAGATCATCAATGGAGATCAAGTGATAGATCTCCTTGACTGCCGTATAGATGATGAGCACCCCGCCAATGAGGACGATGAGGCTGTGGACGTTGAACGAAGCCTCCACGAAACCGGTCAGGTGAATGCCGGCAAACGGATTCTGGAAATACTGAATCGCCGACATGATTGCGAACAGCAACACAATGCGCAGGGCAATGGCAAGCAGGATACCTATGCGCCGGACCCGGGCGCGCTGACTTTCTTCAACGCGTTTTGCCTCAATCGAAATGTAAAGCAGATTGTCGAAGCCGAGCACGGCCTGCAGCAAGGTCAGCATGGCCAGCGTCGCAAGATTTTCAATGGTGAATAGTTCGGCCATGAGTACGCCTCCTCATCCGCAAGCGATTCGTTAGCCGGGATCATAACCAACCGGGATGGACGCGTCAGGAGGCGGCCTGTTCTTCGAAGAACGAGGCCCCCTCGGGGACCTCAGGAATCTCCATTTCAAATGCTGTCGAACGGATGCGTCGCGGTTCACTGCCGGCAAGGAGCATGCCGGCATGTCGACTTGGCACGGCATTGATGGCCAAAGGGATAGCATCGGCCGCGGCAATTGCGGCGATGAACAGGGTGCGCGCCGTATCGGAGTTGTTGGCGGTGGATGCATGGGCGAGGCGTGAATGCATCAAGCACACCGACCCCGCCTCGCCGGTCTGCTCAACGGCGGTACGACTAAGTTCCTGTGCCGCGTGCTCGCTCACCGCGCCGGTGAATACGCCATTCTGCCAAAGCGACAACAGCGGGCCCTTGTGGCTGCCGGGTGCGACCTGCAGCGGGCCGTTGTCGGATGTGACATCGTCGAGAAAGACCAAAGCGGTAACAAGATCGTCGTTCGAATGGGGGTCGAATGTGAAGTCCTGATGCCATTTGACGGTGGTTGCCGTCCGCGGCAGCTTGGAGTTGATCTTGCAGTGGTGCAAGCGAATGTCCGGTCCAACCAGATCCGCCACCATGCAGGTCATGGCCGAATTCTTCAGGACATCGAGATAGGCATCGGAGATCTCACTCGGTGAGGCGATGCGCCGGAGAGCCGGATGGTCTGGACAATGCTCCGGCTCAATGTCGAACCGCGCCCGCCCGTCTCGCATTTCGCCGAACGGCGCTTCATGTCGTCGGCTTTCTTCAACCCATGCCGCAAAATCTCGTCGCATGGCAGCGAGCTGAGCGGATGAAACAGCCTTCTCAACTGTCAGATATCCTTGCTTCCAGAACAAGGATTTGTCGCGATTGCTGAGCGTGGTCATTCGACGACACTGCAATGGAAACGTAAATCATGCAAGCCACGGTGAGGGCATGAAGTCAGTTCACGGAACGGTTTGAGTTGGCTATCACCCATGCGAAGAACTGAATCGCTGGGGAGCGCCTGGTAGATCGACGGCGCAAACAACCTCTTCCCGGTAGATGCTCAGCTGAGGTCGCTGGCAGCAGTCGGCAGCCAAACCCTTAAGATTGCGCAGCTGGTCAACTTGATGGGCAAGTTTGCCACGATCAAAATCGTCATCCTTGATTCCTGCCTTAACTACCGGTTCCTGGAGATTGTGCAACAGACCTTGGCTAAGGTCGGCGATGGCCGAAGTGTCGGGCGCGGCCTCGCGGGCGTGTCCGAACTCGGTCAGCAGAAGCTAGCACATGGGGTGGTCAAGACCTACGGCATGATCATCGCCTATGCGGCCGCGCCGGGCGCCTCAGCCGCCGATAGTGTCGGGCGCAATAGTCCTGATACGGCGGCTCCAGACCCGGCGAACAAAAGCTCAAGCTGCCAAACTGGCCCTTGATAGTCTGACGTGTCCCGGCCGACAACCAGGAGACGCCAGCCTTCGCTCATCAATGCAGCACAGTCTGCCCGCCACGGCGGGTGCATCTGCAAGGGACCCGTACTCGCCTGACGACCGTGCGGATCTTGACTACCGGAACGCGTATCCGTTTGACCACGGTCTTGACCTTGACCACGGGCACCCGCTTGATCACGGTTTTGACCTTGACCACTGGTACACGAACCTTCTTGATCACCGTCTTAATCTTGACGACGGGCACCTTCTTGATCGTCACAACCGGTACGCGCACCGTCTTGATCACTTCCTTTACAACTGGCACGCGGACTTCCCTGATGATCTCCCGGGTTACCGGTACACGGACTTCCCTGATGACTTCCCGGGTTACCGGAACGCGGACTTCCTTGATGACCGGTTCCAAAAGGTTCGATCCAACCGGCAAAGCGCCGGGTGACGTGCGGGCCAGGGCGTTGCGCTGATGCACGCGCTCGATCAGTCGTTTGGCGGCCAGCGCCAGGTCGCTGTTCGGATAGCGGTTGAGAAAGGCCTCAAAGGCGGCGATCGAGTTGAGCGTGACCGCGTCATACCAGGCCAGCATTTCCAGCCGGCGTTCCATGATGACGCGCACGCGGTCGCTCCATACCGACTGTGGATAAAGGTTCAGGAAGATCTTGTAGACGATCACATTGTTTTCCTGCACCACAATGTCATAGGCCTGACGAGGCGAGCGCGACCAAAGGTCATCGCGCCAGTCGTCTTCACTCTTGTCGAGCTTGGGTTGCGGTGCGGCACCTTCAAAAAATTGGAATTGTTTGGTAAGGGCGGTCACTTCCCAGGGCGTCTGGAGGCCCTTAGTGGCCTTGTGCACATGGAGGCGAACGTTCTGCAACACCGTGCCAATGACAGCACCTGGTTCGCTGGCGGCCTTGATGAGTGCTTCGGCAAACGGGCTGTTATTGGTCCAACCATCGTCGGCCACGGCGCCCGGTGAGGTAGAGTAGGCCACCAAGGTGCCGGCTGGTGCATTGACAATTGCCAGTCCGCGCCCGGTCTTGTCCCTAATCTGGTCAAACGGATTGTTGCGACAAGCATCAAGGATGACGATCCGGGTATTGCTTGGAATGGTGCTTAGCAAGTTCATGATGTCGGCGAGGCGGACGGCCTCGAGCGCAACATCCGACTGCTTGGTGATCTTAGCGTCGACCGGCAGCAGATAATTCTGTCCGTCTATCTGCAAGCCATGACCGGCAAAGTATATGAGGGCAATGGTGTCTTTGCCCTTGGTAGCCAGTTTGGCTGCAAAATCGCGCACGGTGCGGCGCATGTCGGTTTGACCGAGGTCAAGTGCAGCGGTCACATCAAAACCGGCTGAACGAAGCAATCCGCTGACAGCCTCGGCATCCCTGGCCGGGTTGTCCAGTTTGGCCACGGTTTGATATTTGGAGTTGCCGATGACAAGCGCGAAGCGCTCTTCGGCTCCGGCGCCCAGTGAGGAGCCGACCATCAACGTCATCGCAAAAAGACAGAAAACAACTCGATTGAGCATCGCACTGATCCTTTCGTTACCCGCCAACGAAACCGACGCTGGTCGGTTCGATCTCTGCGATCCCAATTCCTATTAATGCGCATAATGCTTGGATGAACTTGAAGCGCCCCTGAATCGTGGGTTCATCTGACGTTCATCTCACCAGGCTGCTTCATATTCGGCTGTTTACTGCTGCAACGTGGAATCTGTTTTCCTATTTAACATATTGATTTTAATCGCATAATTTCTGTTTTCTTTATCACCTTTCTCGACAGCGCAACGGATTTCTACATTGGGCGTTTGGGATTGGTGATGTGTCGGCGTGCTGGTGATTGACGAAGTTGTTGTGACGACCTTCACTGCGGGGCAGCAGACGAAAATTGCCAACCTGGATGTTGGAAGATCTGGTGCGACTGCGGCAGCGACCTGTGACAAATGTGGTCGCAATCGTTATTGTTCTGGTGACATTCCTGCCGATACCTGACGCCAATTACCTGACACGCAGGGCGGAAAGATCGCCAGGCCTGGGAAATCGCTTCTGCTTGGCCCGAACGGACCAATCGCAACTATACAATGAGTATGATGCCGGCGATGACGAGTGCCGCAGTCCAGATGAGATCGACATTGAACCATCCTCGGCGCAGAAACGCTAGGCCGATCCATTCATAGACGATGAAGGCGATGATGCCGGTGATCGCGAGCATACTCGCCATATGGACGCCAACGGCTGCCAGTGAGACCGGCAATGACCCTGCCGCGGTAAGCTCCTTGGCAGGGCTGGCGGCAAGACAAAGCGGAATGATGACCGGGACTAGCATCACCCCGGCGCCATGAGCCGTGGCCATCATGAACGACCACAGTCCAAGCCCGGCAAAACCGGCTTGCATGCCCACCCTTACGCGATGGCGATGTCCGTAGACAGCGTGATAGACTGCCCAACCGATCAGGACAGCACCCCCGGCAATCTCGATTAAGTGGCGATCGATCACTAGGCCCAGAATGACGACCAGTGTCACGACAATGGCGATTGATACGGCATGGCCCAGCGCGATAGGGATGAGCGACAAGAACACAATTCGCCGATTGCCGCGATGCAGCCCTAGCGCCACAGCGAACAGCCAGCCCATTGCAGGGTTGATACCGTGAAAGGCGCCCAGTCCGGCGAGCACCAGCCACGGCGATATGTCACTCACGGCGAACTGCAACTAAGAGCGTTTCATGTTGATTTGGAACCGTTCTGACGGAGCGAGTTTGCGGCAAGGCCAAATATTGGTCCGTAGGTCGTACCTTGATACGGCCGGGGAGCAATGCGCCGGATTTGCCGGAAAATCGACCGTCCACGTGCAAGCAGAATTCTTTTAATCTACCTTGAAACGCTTTGGACGAATGCACGCCGAGAACCTCTTACGGGTAGCAGTAGGAGTCGGACGAGCAGTCACCACCTTCTAAACGCACCTGGTGCGGACGATGGCCTTTGGGCCACTCAACGAAGAATTTCTTGTCGAACTTTATGCCACCCTTCTTGCTGACTTTCAGCTTGACCATCCAGCCATCGATCCCCTCGGGATAGAACTGCGTGTCGATGGCACCGTAGAGCGAGTTTGTGAAGTAAACCCGCTTTCCGTCGCGGCTGATCTCGACCATTTGCGGGCCACCATTGAGAGCACCGTTCTTCGCTGCGGGATGACTGGTCCTTGACACGATGCCGCCAATGCGGACCCGACCGGTCTCCTTGGGCTCGAAGGGGTCCGAGACGTCGTACTGTATCATGTCGCCGGTGCCCCAGCACGAGACATACAGATATTTATCGTCCATCGACAGATCGATGTCCGTCACAAGGGGCGCGACTGCTTTGAAGCCTTGCAGCACCGGCGGCAGCAGTTCCGGGTCGGCCGGTTCGGCGGGGATTTCAATGATCTTCTTGACCGCCCATTTGTCGCCATCGCGATACCAGGTCCAGATCGAGGACGACAGGTCCTTAAGACTGATCACGCAGCCAACGAAACCATAGGCCTTGGTGGGGTCATGCGCCGGGCGCAGCTCGAACACCAGTTGGTGTTCCTCGCCAAAATCGATCTCTTGCAGGTGCTTGCGTTTGTGCAGATCCCAGAAATGCAACTTGCGACCGTATTTGCTGCCAAGCAGGACCTCGGGCACCAGGCCGTTTTCAAACGTGTCCGGCGTGCCCCATTCGCTGGTCACCATGGTGTCGTGGCCGAGATGCCACCAGAAATCATAGGCAAGCTCCTGGGGCCCGCGGTCCATCTCCCACTGGCCGAGAACGTCGAAACTTGTGTGATCGAGCAGGAAGATACCTCCGGGCCGGTTGCCCTTGGCATCGCCGAGGGCGTTGACGTAGATGCCCTCCGGACCGCAATGGGTAGTGTGCAGACGTGAATAGCCGGCCTTTTCGGCAACCTCCTCCGGTTCGATGATTTTGACGATCTTCGGATTGCGCGGGTCAGGCCGGGTGTCGATGATATGTAACCGCGACGACCGCAAGCCCGGTACGACCAGGTAGCGACGCTCGACGTGTGGATGTGGTGCATTGGGGCACAGGCAAGATGAACAGGCATTCCATCCGAAATGATGCAGTTCATCGCCAACATTCGGCATGTCGACCTGGCCGACAATCTGCGAATAAGAGGGTGAGTTAGGATTGACGTCGACGACGGCAATGGCGTCCGGTTTCTTGCGCTCCGGGTCAAAGGCGGCAACGTAGGCCAGGTTCTCGCGCGGTGCCTTGGCGGCCATTCTCGGAGAGGGGTAAAAGGAAGGATCAGGTTGCCAGGTCGCCATTTTATTGTCTCCTCAAACAGTGTTCACGCTATGCGATGCCTCCGGTCGCTGATGAGTGCCGCTGGGAAAGTATTGCATTAACCGATACCGGCGTCGAATCCCGACTTCCGGCATCGATTGACTGAGAAATGGCGGACGTGGTGAGGCGCAAGCCTCGCGCAAGTCTGGTGTGTTGCGAAGTTCAGGAGACCCAATTGGAACAATCTCCAAAGCGGCAGTTTGAACCGGGCCTTTTCCCGGCAATAGTCGCACCAACGGGGGAATGAGGATCGGGCAATATGGCAGAATGTGTAATCGATTGGTCACCGATGTCCCTTGCGGCATGGGACGGGTATTTCAAGTCCATTCGACGGTCGACGCTGTTGCAACATTTTACCTATGCGCAGGCCAATCGGGCGGTCAATCAGACGGGCACCAAGCATGGCATTATCAAGATTGATGGTGCAAATGCCGGACTGATCCAGTTGGCCGAAGTCGGCATCCTGAACAACCTGATTCATGCGGTCAGTCTTGATCGGGGACCACTTTGGTTTGACGGCTATGGAACCGCCGAGCATGCGGCCGCGTTCTTTTGCACATTTGCACGGCAGTTTCCGAAGCGCCTGGGCCGCAAGATTCGTCTTCTGCCGGAACTGAAAGACAACAACCGCAACCGCATGTCAGTTGCCAGAGCTGGCTTCTTACGCCGGGACGGGGCGCCGGGCTATCAGACGATCTGGCTTGACCTGACCGAAAGCGCCGAAAAATTGCGCGCCAATCTCAATGGCAAATGGCGAAACATTCTGTCGAAGTCCGAACGCAGCTGCCTTGCGATTTCGGACGACTGGTCCGGGACGACCGCGGTTGACTTCCTGAATGCCTATGAGGCGGATCGTATCGCAAGAGGATATGACGGTCCGTCTACAAAGCTGCTGGGTCAATTGCTCGACTTCATGGTTCCGCGTCAAGAAGCTCTGATCTTGAATGCCACGGAAAGGGGACGGCTTGTAGCGGCAATCCTGATCCTGTTGCACGGATCGTCAGCGACGTATCAGGTTGGCTGGACAAGCACTAGCGGGCGCAGGCTGGGGGCGCATCATCAGCTATTGTGGCAAGCCATGTTGCGGCTGAAGAATAGGGGGATCAGGGATTTCGATCTCGGTGGCGTCAATGACGAGGGAGCAAAAGGTGTCAAAAAGTTCAAACAGGGCCTAGGCGGTCAGGATGTAACACTCGCCGGATTCTTCAGCTAGCGCGTTTGTCTTTGCGGCGCCAATTCAAGCCATTGCTAAGGCTGTTAAATTAGGTCGTCATTACTGACGTAATTGCGAGAGCTTGCGATGCCCGAAACGTTTCTGCCATTGACCTGGTTTGCAATTGCTGCTGTCACGCCGGTACCGAATAACATCATGGTTGTCGCTTCGGAGGCAAACTTCGGTTTTACGGCACGATCAACCACATGCTGGGCATTGCGTTCGGTTTTGGCTTCATGATCCTTGCGGTCGGCCTCGGCCTGGTAAAGGTGTTCGATGCCTTCCCGCAGGTCCATGAGGTGATGGGCTGGGCCGGTACCGCGTATCTGGTCTATCTTGCTTGGTGCATTGCGATGGCAGGACGTTCGCAGGATGCCAAGGCTGGCGGCAAACCGCTGAGCCTCCTGCAGGCTGCGCTGTTCCAGTGGATCAACCCAAAGGGATGGATGATGTCGGTTAGCGCACTGGCTGCGTTTACCACCCAGGGCGCCAATTACGCTGCAGGTGCTCTTATGGTTGCAGCGGTTTTCTTTTCCGTCACCTTTCCAGCAACAACCACTTAGTGCCTGTTTGGCACGGCAATTGGCCGCCTGCTCCATTCCGATCGGGCACTGCAAGCTTTCAACTGGACGATGGGTGGCCTGATCGTCGCCTCGATTGCCATTCTGTATGTCTAAACAGACGATAGCGCCTGTGCTATCAAACCGGGCAATCGAACTTATAACTGGAGAATAGGGATGACCTGGAACGTCTATCTGTCGGGCGAGATACACACCAATTGGCGGGACGAAATCGAGGCGGGTGCCAGGACGGTGGATCTGCCCGTGGCGTTTTCAGCACCGGTAACCAATCATGAAGCTTCAGACGATTGCGGGGCGGCGATTCTTGGCGCTGAGCAGAATAAGTTCTGGCATGACAACAAGGGTGCCAATGTCAATGCGATCCGCACCCGGACCCTGATCGAGAAAGCAGACATTGTCGTCGTGCGCTTCGGCGAGAAGTACAAGCAGTGGAATGCGGCCTTTGATGCCGGTTACGCCAGTGCGCTTGGCAAACCGGTCATTATCATGCACGGCGCCGATCACCAACATGCGTTGAAGGAAGTCGATGCTGCGGCATTGGCAGTGACAGAAACCCCGGCCCAGGTTGTCGATATCCTGAAATACGCGATC
This sequence comes from Pseudomonadota bacterium, assembly GCA_016522385.1. Lineage (GTDB taxonomy): Bacteria > Pseudomonadota > Alphaproteobacteria > Rhizobiales > Aestuariivirgaceae > JABDJG01. The sequence continues at coordinate 6,228 of JAEKFU010000420.1, read as the reverse complement.
CGCGGTGAGCTGAACGGATACTAGAGCGTTTCAAGTCGGATCAATTGAAACGTGAGTTGCCCCTCTATCTTGTTGAAGTTGATAAGGTGCGTCTCGTTTGTTGTTTCCATCAGACCAGAGCCGATCCAGGCAAGATTAATCTTGACTGAGACGACCTGCTCAATAAAATTTATTATTTTCAACGAGTTAGCCGGGGGTTGTTTCAAAATGAATCAACTTGAAAAAGACACGCTCTAGGCGCCTTGACGCCTTATCAACTCGACGAAGCGACTAAACAGGTAGTGGCTGTCCTGCGGACCGGGCGAGGCTTCCGGGTGATATTGTACGGAAAACACCGGCATGTCCTTCAAGGCGATGCCGCAGTTCGACCCGTCAAACAATGAGACATGTGTCTCGCGCAGATTGGCCGGCAGCGTCGTGCCGTCGACAGCAAAGCCGTGGTTCATCGAAGTGATCTCGACCTTGCCGGTGGTGTAGTCCTTGACCGGGTGATTTGCACCGTGATGGCCCTGGTGCATCTTGACCGTCTTGGGGCCCAGCGCCAGTGCCAGGATCTGATGCCCTAGACAGATGCCGAAAATAGGCTTGCCGCTGTCTACCAGTTTCCTGATTTCCGGCACGGCATATTGTCCCGTGGCCGCAGGATCACCCGGGCCGTTCGACAGGAAAATGCCATCTGGCTCCAGCGCTAGAATATCCTCGGCTCTGGCAGTTGCGGGGACCACTGTGACCTTGCAGCCCTGGCTTGCCAGACATCGCAGAATATTCCGTTTGACACCGAAATCCATGGCAACGACATAATGCTCGGCCTCGTTCAGCCGGCCGAAGCCCTTGCCCCACTGCCACAAGGTCTCATTCCAGTCATAGCGCTGACCGCAGGTGACCTCGATGGCAAGATCCATGCCCTCAAGGCCCGGCCAGGCTTCGGCCTCGCGAACCAGCGCTTTGTGGTCAAATTTGCCTTTCGGGTCATGTGCGATGACCGCATTCGGCATGCCGTTCTCGCGGATCAGTGCGGTGAGCGCACGGGTATCGAGACCGCTGATGGCGATGATTCCGCGCGCTTTCAGCCATTGGTCGAGATGTCGGGCGGCGCGGTAGTTGGACGGCGCGGTGATGTCGGTGGCCAGAACGCAGCCGCGTACACCTGACGCAGCGGCAAGGCTTGCTGTTTCGATGTCCTCATCGTTAGTGCCGACATTGCCGATATGCGGGAATGTGAAAGTTATGATCTGGCCGGCATAGGAGGGGTCCGTGAGGATCTCCTGATAACCAGTCATCGCCGTGTTGAAGCACACTTCACCAACAGCGCTTCCGGTTGCACCGAGGCCAAATCCTTCAACAACGGTACCGTCCGCCATCGCTAGCAGCGCTGTTGTCTTTGGCGTAACCCAGCCACCGCTTTGACGCACGGAGGACGCGCCAGCTCGTTTGGTTCTGGCGCGTGGTTCGGCGATTTGCGGCGTCATGGACGCAGGTCTCCGGTTCTCTGCTATTATGAGATCAGCTCAGGACAGATCGACTCGACTTGGCCCCGGTGAATGCGCCGCGGACCCTAGGAGATGAAACAGTTAATTGCAAGCGAAACGCGGTCACATATAGCCATGTTCGCGAAACCAGGCGACCGCATCAGCGAATGCTTCTGCGGCCGGGCGCGGCGCGTAGCCCAGTTCGTCCTTGGCACGTTTGGAAGTAAAGAACATTTTCTTTCGTGCCAGCTGTAGGCCGTCAACCGTGACAAAAGGCTCGCCCAGCGAAAAGGTCCGCGCAGCCCAGTCTGCGGCATAGGCAATCGGCATGATGGCATCGACCGGCAATTTCATGGCCGGTGGACGTACGCCGGTCAGCTTGGCGATGTCGGTAAAGATGGTCTGCAAGGTAAGGTTCTCGGCGCCGAGTATGTAGCGCTGGCCGGCTACGCCACGCTCCCAGGCAAGCAAATGACCTTCGGCCACATCATCCACATGAACAACGTTGAGGCCGGTGTCGACATAGGCCGGCATATTACCCCTACCGGCCTGGACCACCATGCGACCCGTAGGTGTCGGCTTGCGATCACGCGGACCTATAGGGGCAGCCGGGTTGACGATGACGATCGGCAACTTGTCCCTCTCGACCATTAATCGAACCGCTTCCTCTGCCATAAATTTTGAACGTTTGTAGTGACCGATCATCTGGTCAAGGCTGCTTGGGGTCGTCTCGTCTGCGGGTTGGCCGCTCGCGTTGATGCCAATTGTTGCGACACTGCTGGTATAGACGCATCGTTTCACGCCGGCGACGCCAGCAGCGCGCAGCAGTTCAACGGTGGCATCGACATTTGTTGCGTACATTTCGGCCGGCTTAGGCACCCACAGCCGATAATCCGCTGCGATGTGGAACAGATCATCGATGCCCTGAAGCGCCTTTTGCTGGATAACCTGATCACGCAGGTCACCCTCAATCAGGTCAACCGGCATGTCGCCGATATTTTGTCGGTCGCTCTCAGCACGCACGATGGCGCGTACTCGCCAGCCGCGTTTGACCAGTTTGTGCACAACGGCGGAGCCGATGAAACCGGTTGCACCGGTAACTAGCGCTGTCCTGACCATCGTCCCTCAGGTGACTGCCGCAATTTATCTCGGTCACACCGTTATCCTACAATTGGTCGCGGGGCAATTTCACGGTCGCGACTTGTTGTCGACCCTAGAGCAATTCTTGTTCTAAACGGCAGCCAGCTGGGGTTTGGCAGTCATGGAGTTCTGGCCGCGATCCCGATTGGGTTCGACCACTACCTGCAGGAGTTTCGCGAGTTCATCGGCGCCCCCGACATACCTACCGGCAATCCAAATTTGCGGTACGGTTATCGGCGTCTTTGGACCGACGATGGGCTTGACCCGGTCGAGCATTTCATAGAGTGCCCGCGGGTCTTTGACGACCTCGTGGTAGATGTAATCGACGCCTGCCTGCTCGAAATACTCCTTGGCGTGCGCGCAATGCTGGCAGGTCGCCTTTCCATAGAGATGATTGCCCATGACACCGGATCGCACGACATGTGCGCCGATGACCGCTTCGGTCAACACTCCGCGGTTCAGTGCATGGCCCCGGCTGACGAGCTTGCTGTCAACCATGACAATGGGAGCATGCCAGCCACCTTTTGGCAGCGGTTTCCACCATTCATTGAGCCACTCGCGGATTTCCAGCACGACCGGGATGCCTGCCAGCTCTGTTTGAAGCGTGTCGGTGATAACATCTACCGTCAACGAGCATTCGCCACAGGGTATCTTGATTTTGAATGGACCCCATTCGCCGGCCCAGCGGTAAAGGGTCAAATTGACAGGTTGTACGGACATCTGTCGTCTCCAAATCAAGCCGACTTGTCTGCGCAGATAGGTGACCTTCGGTGTGTTGGCAAATCAACGGCGGCTAAGAGTTATGTGATCGTGAGTTGTTTGAAAGGCTCCGATTGGTCTTGGCGGCGGTTGCGTCCAACAGCGCGGCGGAGTATCACTTGCGGCCCGGGACTGCTTTGGTAATTCGAAGACGGGAACGATGGGACAGTCTTTACGTGACAAAGTAAATGCCGAACTCAAAGAGGCGATGAAGGCGCAGGAAAAGCGGCGTATTTCGACGCTGCGGCTGATTAATGCGGCGTTCAAGGATCGGGACATCCAGAACCGGGGGACCGGCAAGGACGAAGCACCGTCCGAAGGGGATTTGCAGGCCATCCTATCGAAAATGATCAAGCAACGGCGTGAATCGGCCCACACGTATGATCAGGGCGGCCGGCCGGAGCTTGCCGAAGGCGAGCGCGCCGAAATTGCGATCATCGAAGAATTTCTTCCGACCCAACTCAGCGAAGATGAAGCGCGTGCGGCAGTTGGTGCCGTGATCAATGAGCTGGAATGCTCGGGCCTGAAAGACATGGGACGGGTTATGGCCGCCTTAAAGGAACGTTATGCCGGCCAGATGGATTTCTCAAGAGCCTCGCAAATGGTCAAGGAATTGCTCGGATAAGTTGCGGATTTGTGCCGATTTGGCGGAATTCATTCTCTGAGTCCTGAACTGTGTGGCCGAACAGGCCGCCGATATCCATATGCTGAAATGATTTTGCTGATCGCTTGGCCATAGCGCTGACTTCTCGTTATGCTGTGTTTCGTCTGCCGCAGCCTGAACCAGTCTTTTCAGCAAAGCACCGCGTTAAGGTGCTGCTGCGGAATGGGAGGTAAAAATGTGCCATATATTTGCTGGCCAGGACCCCAAAAACTATGCTTTCGAGACACGGTCCGTGCGCCTGATGGGCCATGCGACGAGTGTGCGATTGGAGGCCAAGTTCTGGAACGTTCTGGAAGAGTTGTCGGATGCCCAGGACATGCCGATGTCAAAGTTCCTGTCGTTGCTATACGAAGAAGCCTTGGAGATCCATGGTGAGGTGACGAATTTTGCGTCGCTCCTGCGATGTTGCTGCCTGAACTATCTGGATCCGTCGTTCGATCATGGCCGCCTTTCTGCCGAGGCAAGCGAGGCATCGGCTGCCGCGTAACACAGGCTCGTTGTCAAATTCGCCGCAGGCTCAGCATGCCGGGCTCAATCCGGCATCAGTTAAATCGGTGCTGTAGTAGCCGAATAATACCTACTGTGCAGCAGCGAAAGCTACACTGGCTTGGCAATTTCAGCACGTTTCATTCACTGCGCCGAAATTGCCTATTTCGGCAAAGAACTACGCCTTGTCCAGTCACTAGGGCAAGCGGATAAACGGGGTAACGAAATGGCCAAAGCCATTCATATGATGGTGCGCGTTCTCGACGAGGCCAAGTCGGTTGAATTTTATCGCAATGTGTTCGGCTTGGAGATCGAGGACAGGTTTGAATTTGACGGTTTTACGCTGATCTATCTGAAGAACCCGGAGAACGATTTTGAGGTTGAACTTACAGTCAATCATGATCAGCGCGAACCCTACACCCATGGCGATGGCTATGGTCATCTGGCGGTCTCGGTAGATGATATTGAATCAGAGCACGCAAGGGTCAGCGAACTTGGAGTCGCGCCGACCCCGGTGAAGGAATTTCACCGGGACGGGGCCTTGATGGCGAAGTTTTTTTTCGTACAGGACCCGGACGGCTACAAGATCGAAGTGCTGCAGAGGCATGGTCGTTACTCCTGATGCACTGGGCGACCGATGCGTCGTGACAATCAATTTAGGGAGAGAACCAAATGCAGGTAATTGACAAGGAAAAGAAGGTTTCGCGCCGCGGATTGCTGGGCGCAGGAGGGGCGTCGCTGGTGGCGATGACAGTGATGCCGACAGGTATGATCGTCGGTGCCGACAGCGCATGGGCGGCGATGGCCAAGGCGATCAAACCGGACAGTTTTGCAACGCTGGTGCAGATGGCGCGGGACATTTATCCGCACGACAAGGTGGCTGACAAGTACTACGCCATGGTGATCGAGGGGCTTGATGAGGCCGCCGGTAAATCGGATGCAGACAGAACACTGCTGGAGGACGGCGTTGCTGAGCTCAACAAGGCCGCCGCGGCCGGACGGGACCGGTCCTATCTGCAGGTCGGCTGGGAAGCCGAGCGTGTCGAAATCCTGAAGGGCATGGAGAGTTCAGGGTTCTTCCAGAAGGTTCGCGGCAGTCTGGTAACCGGCATTTACAACAATCAGACCCTGTGGCCGCTGTTTGGCTATGAGGGAGCCAGTGGATCGCAAGGCGGCTATATCAAGCGCGGCTTTGATGACATTGCCTGGCTGGATCGGGTGTGAGGGAGGAAAATCCAATGACAGCAAAGTTTGATCTCACAGACGACAGCCTTGTTGTAGTTGTCGGTTCAGGTGCCGGTGGCGGCACGTTGGGCAGCCAGCTGGCGCAAAAGGGTGTCAAGACAGTCATATTGGAGGCTGGTGGTCGCCACGAAATCACGGACTTCAAGAACGACGAATGGGGCATGTTCGGCCAGATTTCCTGGCTCGACAAGCGCACGACATCGGGCGATTGGCGCGTGGCGCGTGATTTTTCCGGCCTGCCGGCCTGGATCGTCAAGGCGGTCGGGGGCTCCACGGTTCACTGGGCCGGCGCCTCGTTGCGGTTTCAGGAGCATGAATGGAAGGCCCGCACAACCTATGGCGAAGTGGCCGGTGCGACCCTGCTCGACTGGCCGATCGATGCGGCGGAAATGGCGCCTTGGTACGACAAGGCCGAGAACAAAATGGGTGTGACCCGCACCAACGGCATTCCGGGACTGCCCGGCA
>JAEKFU010000398.1 GCA_016522385.1 Pseudomonadota bacterium | reverse complement strand
TGCTCTTCATTGGCATCGGTCTGATGCAACAGGGACTTGCTCCGTTTGAAGGTAGCGTGACACCCAAAGACTTTCCAAGCGATACACTGTTCGGACGCTTTCAACTAGTGCTTCTGGGTATTGTGATCACACTAATCACGCAATCCTCAAGCGCCGGTGTTGCCGCGGCATTGGTCGCATTGGCGGCTGGTACAATCTCGTTTCCCCAGGCAGCTGCGATGGTCATAGGAATGGACGTTGGAACAACGTTTACGACGTTTATTGCGACAATTGGTGGTTCCACCGCTATGCGTCAGACCGGATACGCACACGTGGTCTACAACGTTTTGACCGGCATTATGGCATTCATGCTTCTCGGTCCATTCTCTGCTGCCGTCGGTGTTTGGATAGCTAGCGGAGGTATCGGTAACGCACAAATATCGCTGGTCGCCTTTCACACGATGTTCAACACCCTGGGTGTAATCCTGGTGCTGCCCCTGTCGCGCCCGTTCGCGCAATTGATAACTCGGCTCGTTCCTGAGCGAGAACCACTGTTGCTACAACGCCTTGACGAGCGGCTGCTGAGCGATACTGCGGCTTCGGTCGATGCACTTGCTGCGACAATTCAAGACATTTCAGACCACCTTCTTGGCGTTCTCGCTGACCTGCTCGATCCGCTCAAGAGAGCGCAGGTTGACGAATCCCGACTTGCAGCTGTCAATGAAGCGTTGCAGGGCTCACGCGGATTTTTGGAGAAGATCAGTACTGACCCGGCGATCCAGAATGCTCACGCGCGTCATCTGGCAAGCATGCACGCACTTGATCATTTGGGCCGCCTCTCGCATCGCTGCACCCAAGAACGAAGGATTGAGCTGCTGGACGCAGATCCGCGACTGCGCCGACTATCAGCGCAGCTCCAGGGCATCGTGCGCAGCCTCTGGAGGAGGGATGATCAAGAGTCTGCCGAGAATAGGCTCAACCGTTTTTCTGAGCAGCTTCATTCGAAACGGCACGTTTATCGGGAACAGATAATTGAATCCGCTGCACACCAGCGCATCGGCACCCAGGACACTCTTAATAGACTTGACAGCATCAGATGGCTCGATCGGGTGGCCCACCATTTGGAACGCATCCTCTCCTATCTTCACCGCGCCCTGGATCATGTCGAGAATGAGACAAAGTCGATCGTTGTGCCCTCTGACACGGAAGAAGAGTGATAGACGAATGCTTGAGCCACACGTATTTCGACAGTTGTGCGACAGGGCCTGGTGATCGTGACTTGACATGGATCAAAGTCAACGTGTCGGCAATCGTCATGATAATGCCGACCACAGCAACGCACATACTGGGAGATCCCCAATGTTCAAGAACATTATCGTCCCAATCGATCTCGACAAGTCTGAAAGAGGCAAAGGCATCCTGGGGAGAGCCAAGCAGCTTGCCGACAAAGACGCGAAGGTAACGGTTGTAAATGTCGTGGAAGATGTCCCCGGCCTGATAACAGCTGAACTGCCGGATGGGCTGGTTGAACAAGCTGCGCGCAAAGCACGCAGCAGCCTGGTGGATATGGCCAAGAGCGCCGGGCTCGAGGCAGATGTAGAGATACGATCCGGTCGCCCGCACCACGCGCTTGTCAGCCTGGCCGACGAAATTGATGCAGACCTCATCCTAATCGGCTCGCATGATCCAGGACTCCAAGACTATTTCCTCGGTTCTACCGCATCGGGCGTGGTGCGACATGCCAAGTGCTCGGTACTCGTGGACAGATAAGCGTCTGCGGCGTGACGGCAACGCCCGCCCGGTCGGGTTGATCGAGCAAGTTTCACCCCTTGATGCAAATCAATGGGCGTAGATGCGCAACGCGGCGGGCAAGTCCTGCACGTTCTGCGGCCAGCACCACCGCATCCACATCCTTGTAAGCTCCCGGTGCTTCTTCAGCGACACCGCGTGACGATGGGCTGCGAATGATAATGCCTTTTTCGCGCAGATCATCGACAACCTGGCGCCCTTTCCACTTTCGACTTGCGGCGCGCCGGCTCATGGCGCGGCCAGCACCGTGACAGGCGGAGGAAAAGGCGCGCTGTTCGCTGTCGGCGGTACCGGCGAGCACATAGGAGCCGGTCCCCATACTGCCGCCGATCAGAACCGGTTGACCTGCCGACTTCAATGCGGCCGGCAAACTTGGATGGCCTGGTCCAAAAGCACGTGTTGCGCCTTTGCGATGAACATATAGGTTTCGAATTTTACCATCGATTTTGTGCTGCTCGGCCTTGCAGGTATTATGGGAAACATCAAACATCAGCTTCAGCGGCCGGTCGGGAAAGAATTTTTCGAACACATTCCGGGTTAGATGGCCGATGATCTCCCGGTTGGCGAGCGCGCAGTTGATTCCGGCCCGCATGGCGCCGAGATACCGTTGCCCGAGCTCGGAATTGATCGGTGCACAGGCCAGTTCGCGGTCCGGCAGGACCACACCGGCCGCCGGCGCGGCTATGCCCATTTCGCGCAAGAATTCGCTGCCAATCTGATGGCCAAGCCCACGTGAGCCACAGTGGATCGCAATCACTATCTCACCCTTGATCAATCCGTAAGCAGCAGCAGTAGCCTCATCGAAGACAGCGTCGACACGTTGGACTTCAAGATAATGATTCCCTGAGCCGAGTGTTCCCATCTCACGTCTTTGGCGCTTTCTTGCTTTATCGGAAACGAATCTGGCTTCCGCCCCTGCCATACAGCCACCCTCTTCGATACGTTCCAGGTCTTCTGCTTGCCCGAAGCCGGCTTCAACTGCCCATTGAGCGCCGCCAGTCAGCATCGCATCCATCTCCGCATCACTCAGGCGGATCTCTCCACGACTGCCCAAGCCGACTGGAACGGTTTCGAAAAGCGCATCTGCCAGCCGGTCCTTAACCGGCTCGATGTCCATTGACGTCAGACCGGTTAACATAGCGCGTACGCCGCACGATATATCGAAGCCGACGCCGCCGGCCGAGATGACACCGCCCTCATCGGCATCAAATGCGGCGACCCCACCGATTGGAAACCCATAACCCCAATGCGCATCCGGCATCGCGTAAGAGGCCTTCACGATCCCTGGTAGAGTTGCAACATTGACCATCTGTTCATGGACCTTCTCGTCCATCTCAGCGACAAGTTGGGCATCTGCATACAGGATTGCGGGGACTCGCATATTGCCTTGCGGCTCGATGCGCCACTGAGTGTCACTGTCCCGGATGAAT
>JAEKFU010000363.1 GCA_016522385.1 Pseudomonadota bacterium | reverse complement strand
TGGCGCGGGATCGCACGGGGAGAAACGCAAACGCGTTGGCTCACGATTTTAGTCACCGCGGGCGTCATTATCGTGCTCGCTGTGATCACCGCGAGATTAGGGACCAAGTACCACTTATTGGGTACGGACAAAGTCGGCAACGATGTACTCTATCAATCCCTCAAGAGCATTCGCACTGGCCTTGTCATCGGTACCTTGACGACGTTAGTCATGCTGCCATTCGCTATCCTGCTCGGTATTATGGCGGGATATTTTCGCGGCTGGGTGGACGATGTCATTCAGTATATCTACACCACTCTGAACTCTATCCCCAGCGTTCTTTTGATCGCTGCGGCCATACTGATGCTACACATCTATATGGCGAACCACGCGCAGGAGTTCACCAGTCCTGCCCAGCGAGCTGATCTTAGGTTGCTGTTTCTCTGTTTGATACTGGGGGTCACCAGTTGGACTGGCCTTTGCCGTTACCTGCGCGGAGAGACGCTGAAGATTCGTGAAGTGGAATACGTTCAGGCAGCGACTGCGTTTGGCGTGAGTCATTTGCGTATCATGTTGCGCCATATTCTGCCAAACGTCATGCATATTGTGATGATCACCGTGGTGTTGGATTTTAGCGGACTGGTGTTGGCTGAAGCAGTACTGTCTTATGTCAACATCGGTGTCGATCCGACCATGGACAGCTGGGGAAATATGATCAACAGCGCTCGACTAGAAATGGCGCGAGAGCCGGTGGTCTGGTGGTCTTTAACCGCCGCACTACTGTTTATGTTTACGCTGGTGCTGTGCGCAAATCTTTTTTCTGACGCGGTCAGAGATGCGTTCGATCCGCGTATTCGCAGGTAATTAAATGACAAGACCTGTCTACTTCGACGACGTTGAGCAGATCGTCGATGCGATCATTGCTGTCGTCGGACGCCGCATCGTGTTGGCTCTGCCACTGGGGCTGGGTAAGGCTAATCATGTCGCCAATGCACTATTTCAGCGGGCTGCGAAGAACCCAGAGATAGAGCTTCGCATCATGACCGCTTTGACCTTGGAAAAGCCACAAGGGGGTAGCGAACTGGAGCGACGTTTCCTGGAGCCACTGGTGCAACGTGTTTTTGCCGACTACCCGGATCTAGACTACGCAGTGGCTCGTCGCAACGGGACCTTGCCGTCCAATATTGAAGTATCAGAGTTCTTCATGTCGCCGGGGAGCTTGACCACCAACGAACACGCCCAGCAGAACTATATCAGTAGCAATTACACCCATGCGGCACGTGACCTCATCGACAATGGAGTCAATGTAGTGGGACAGTTGATTGCGCAAAAGGATAACGAGGGGGAGAGAAAATTCAGCTTGAGCTGCAATCCTGATCTAACCATTGATCTGGTTCGACACATGCGTCAACAGGAAAAGGCCGGCGGTAAGGTCGCTATTGTGGGCCAGATCAACCGACAACTGCCTTTCATGTACGGCGACGCGGTGGTGTCGCCGGAGACGTTTGATATGGTGCTCGATAATTCGAGCTCTCATTTCAAGTTGTTCGGACCGCCGAAGACCGGAGTGAGCAGCGCCGATTACATGGTCGGTCTCTACGTGAGCGCGCTGGTTCAGGACGGCGGCACATTGCAATTGGGGATAGGCTCGCTGGGAGACGCGGTTATCTATGCGATGCAGCTTCGCCACGAAAAAAACGATGTCTATCGCCAGTTGTTGTCCCAGTTCAATGCATTTGACAAATTCGGCGAGATCATCACCCGCCTGGGCGGCAGCCAAGAATTTGCCCAGGGTCTATACGGCGCCACAGAAATGCTGGTGGATGGCTTCATGCATTTGCTCCGCAGCGGCATCCTGAAACGCAAAGTCTATGCCGACATCCATATTCAGAAGTTGCTCAATCGGGGTGAGATTGGTGAACGAATATCACTGGACACGCTCGATGCCTTGGCCGCTGCCGGGGCTATAAGGACGCATTTGACCGCACAGGATGTGGCCTATCTGCAGCGATTTGGAATCCTGCGTTCGGAATTAAGCTATGAGGCGGGCGTTCTTCATACCCATGACGGCGTAGCCTTTGCGGCCGATCTGGGCGATCCTGATAGTAGGAAACATCTGCAACACAGCGGTCTGGGCGCTAGCCTTATTGGTGGTCAAGTAGCTCACGGCGGATTTTTTGTCGGTCCCCAGTCCTTTTATCGTTTTCTGCGGGAACTGGACGACGAACAGCGTCGCCAGATCGCCATGTCCAGCGTGTTGAGCATCAATCAGCTTTACGGCAATGAGGTCCTAGATAGCCTACAGCGCACCAAGGCGCGATTCATTAACTCATGCATGATGGTTACTCTATCCGGTGCCGTTGTTTCCGACGGTCTGGAGGATCTGCGGGTGGTCAGTGGTGTGGGCGGGCAGTTCAATTTTGTGGACATGGCTCATGCCCTGCCCGATGGACGCTCCATAATAAAAGTGCGAAGCACGCGTCGTAGTCGTGGTCGGTTGACATCGAATATCGTTTGGAACTACGGCCATACCACCGTGCCGCGACACCTGCGTGACTTGGTAGTGAGCGAGTACGGTATTGCCGAGCTGCGTGGCAAGACCGACAAAGAAGTGATCGGCGCATTATTGAATATCACAGATTCTAGGTTCCAAGGTGAACTGCTGAGCCAAGCCAAGCGATCGGGAAAGTTACCCAAGAATTATCAGATTCCAGAGGCCTTTCGGCACAACTACCCGGAACGCATCGAGACCAAGCTCGCAGTCCACCGTGATCAAAGCCTCTTTCCGAGGTTTCCCTTTGGCACTGATCTGACTGCAGAGGAGTTGCTTTTAGCCGGCGTATTGAAACGACTTCAGGAGAAGAGTCATTCCTGGGGAGGTCGTTTGAAAGCGACGGTTGCGGCGTTACTCGCAAGGCCAGGCGATGACGAGATCAAGCCTTATCTCGTTCGACTCATGCTGCACAACCCAATGTCGATGAAAGAGCGAGTGCTGCAAAGACTGGTTGCCGGAGAATTGTCACGAGGTGGCACGGCGGATGTCTGAGGCATTGCTCACGGTGCGGGACCTGAAGATGTACCTGGGCCAAGTGCGGGCCGTGGACGGGGTCAGCTTTGAGATAAGACCGGCGGAGACTTTCGCTTTGCTTGGAGAGTCCGGTTGTGGCAAGTCGATGACAGCGCTTTCGCTCATGCGTCTGTTGCCTCACGCGGGGCGGATCATCGATGGTGCCGTGGCGTTGAAGGGCACCAACTTGTTGGAGTTGCCGGAAATGGCGATGCGATCGATACGAGGCGGGCGCATCGCAATGATTTTTCAAGAGCCGATGACATCCTTGAACCCTGTCATGAAGGTAGGAGATCAG